>JBAIYF010000076.1:0-3097 GCA_037916115.1 Anaerolineales bacterium | reverse complement strand
CGTGCGGGAGGTCTTTGTGTTTAAGGTCTATTCACGGGCGGCGGGATGCGCCCGGGACCCGGCAGCAGGGGCATTTCAGCCATACGTAAGGCGTATTCATACGCCGTATCCGCGCCGCCTTCGCCGGGGATGGGTTCGATGCGATTATTGCCATTTGCGTCCACGCCGAAAAGTGTGTTTTGGGCGGCAATGCTCATATTAGAGATCACCGCTTCCATTTCCGGGCCGAAGGGCATTTCTTGCAGTTTCAGTGCTAGGGAAAGTAACTCACCACTCCACAGCCGCATGTTTTCCGCGCAGATGTTCAACTCTGAGGCATGCTCTACGATCGTTTGGGTTACATCCGATGCTTCTGCGGCATATTGGGCATGCAGAATGGTCTGCGGAATATATCCACGGTCATTGCCATTGGCGAGCAACCCAAAGCCATCCGACAGATCCGCGATTTTGCCGTCGTTGTTCCAATCTTTATATAGTTCGGCGTTTTCAGCGCCGACGATCTGGTTGATGATCTCCTCGGTCTTCAAGCGGACGGTCTCTTCATCGCCTTTTGAATAGGCTTCTTCAAGTTCCAGCATCGAGGTATCCACTGTGTCGCTTGTCCACCATAATCCCTGAATGAGGGCGTCACCTTCGGGGGTGCTGCCAATGGCAACCAGTACATGACGGACATGGTTGAACGCCAGCGGCGGAAAGATGGATGAAGCCACCACTTCACCATCGGCTTTGCCGGGGTTGGGGTCGTTAATCGGTTCGCGAGTGATCTCTACCTGATCAAAACGTGATAGCAGGTTGGTGCTGGTGGGACTGGTGTAACTGGCTTTTCCGCTCTCATCGATGATGCCCGCGCTGCGCCTCTCTTCCCCGTTTTGTGACAGCAGCCATGCCTCGTAGTGGGTGCCTGGTTCGGGCGGAGGCAGGTTGTTGATGTTGATCACGACCTTATCCAACACGTAATTAAAATCTGCAAAAGAAACGCTGCCCACTTGCTGGTTGGGATCTGGCGTCACTGCAGGTTGTTTGCGGAACAGCCAGAAGCCCGCCAGCGTCAAAACAGCGAGGGCAAGCACTGTTCCCGCGGCAATGAGCGGAATACGTGAAGGTTTCGCTGGTGTCTGCGCCGACGCCTCTTCCTTGATGGCTTTGTTGACTGCGTTTGTTTCCGGTGAGAGTGACTTTCCATCGAGCACGGCGGAGAATTCATTCACCATTTCACTGGCGGTCGAATACCGATGCGCGGGGTTTTTGGCTAGTGCCCTGTCGATGACGGTTTGAATGTCTTTTGTGATACCCTGGATCGGCGGCGGTGGTTCATTGAGATGCTTCATCAGCACTCCAAACGATGACTCCGCATCGAAAGGGACGGCGCCTGCGAGCATTTCATACAGTACGACGCCAAGAGAATAGACATCGGTCTGACGTTCCACCTTGTCGCCGCGGGCTTGTTCCGGGCTCATGTAGGCGGGTGTACCGGAGACGGTCCCCGTTGTGGAGTGGCTATTGGAATCGAGAAGGCGCACCAGCCCAAAGTCAGTGAGAACCGGCTCTGCATCTTCGGGCAGGTCGGCATCCAGATTGATCTCTCCGTCTTTTGAGCGTAATAGAATATTCGCTGGTTTGATGTCACGATGGACAATATTGTTCTCGTGAGCATAATCCATCGCCGAGGCAATATCTCTTAGCAGCCGGGCAATAGTTCGATGGGGGAGTTTTTCGCCGCGTTTTTGCAGTGCTTTCAAATAATTGGCAAGCGAAGCGCCCGGGATGAGTTCCATCACAATACATGGACGTCCGTCCACAAGATCGTAATCGAATATTTGGATGATGTTCTTGTGATGCAGGCTTGCCACCACACGCGCCTCACGTGCAAACCTTGCACGCGAATCAGGATCTTCTTCAACGTGATCGCGCATGATCTTGACTGCAACGTTGCGGTTGAGGTGGGTGTGCGAGCCGAAATATACTTCCGCCATACCCCCGCGTGCGATGAGCTCACCAATGATGACGTTCCCGAGGGCTTTCCCTGTCCATGCTGGCATGAGCGGATTATACCCGATGCGGTTCAATGGAATTAAAGAACAACAGGCGGTACATACCGCCTGTTGTTTTCGCTTCTTACCTGACTTTGAGTCAGCTCCTGACCATTGATCTTAACCGCCGCCCAAAGATTTGAAAATGTTCTTGAGCCAGTTCAATGAGATGGTGAAGAGGCTTTCTTCGGATGCAGTCTGCTGCGGTTCCGCTTGTCCCACGGAAGTTCTATCCACAACAATGTAGGTGCCGAGGTTTGTGAGCGGCAGGGTCAGTTTGCCGTTTTCGAACACAGCATCCATCTCAACCCATTCGCCAGAGTCCCAGAAGAGGATGACAAGGTTTTTTCCGTCAAGAGACTCAGGGATGTTGAACTCCAGAACTACCGAGGCATCGTTGGGGATATTGTTGACCAGTTCACTGTCCTGGAAGAGCATCACATTGATGCCGCCAACATAGGTATTATTCTGCGGCAATGCGCCAGGCAATGCAGGGGTGGGAACTAATTCCAGCATTGCGGAGTAACCGCACAGATTGCTGAAGATGCCTTTGAATTGATCAGCCAACAGAGTGGAGTCGTTTTCATCACAGCTGAGCGCCTGTAACTGACCACCAGTGACCGGGATGATACCGCTGAGGCTTGCACCAAGAATGATTCCGCTGTTGCCAGCTCCACCATCGCTTGGTCCACCACCTGTTCCGCCGCCGGTACCACCATCTGTTCCGCCGCCATTCGGTGTGCTATCGCAGACATCACCCAGTCCATCTTCATCCGTATCGATTTGGTCAGCATTGGCAACCAACGGACAGTTGTCGGAGTTGTTGTCCACGCCGTCGTTGTCGGTGTCACCGTTGGGGGTACTGTCACAGGCATCACCGGTGCCGTCCTTATCGGTATCGGTCTGTGAGGAATTGGCGATCAACGGACAGTTATCGGAGTTGTTGTCCACGCCGTCATTGTCGGTATCGCCATTGGGGGTGCTGTCACAAGCATCACCGGTGCCGTCGTTATCGGTGTCAGTCTGTGAGGAATTGGCGATCAACGGACAGTTATCGGAGTTGTTTT
>JBAIYF010000075.1:0-5201 GCA_037916115.1 Anaerolineales bacterium | reverse complement strand
ATCTCAGACAGCGTGTTCGGAGCCAACGGTTGGGTTTCGCCCCCAACTTGAACCTGTGTAGAGAGTCTTAGGATATTTTCCAGCGCACCTTTGGTGATGATGGTATGTTCACCTGCGGTGTTCATTGTAACCACGCTCAAACATTTGCGCACGAAGTCATACGGAATTTCATCGATCTTTTGCTCGGAACCAGCCTTTATCCCGGCTTGTTGCGCGTATGCGCTGATGGCATCGTCCAGTGGATTGTTTATCCCGGTTTGATACTGCGAGTTGAGATAGGTGTAATTGAGAACGGTGTCGGATGGATGCCCATTCGGGTCAAGTGCCCCATCCAAGCGGACAATACCTTCGGTGAGTGTGCCGGTCTTATCGGTGCAGAGCACATCCATGCTGCCAAAGTTCTCGATCGAGTTCAGTCGGCGGACGATCACACCGCGCTTTGCCATTTGCTGTGCGCCGTGAGCCAGGGTGATACTGATAATTGCAGGGAGAAGCTCCGGCGCCAGCCCAACTGCCAGTGCGAGCGCAAAGAGCAATGAGTCGATCGGCGGCTTGGCAAGGAAGATGTTGATCGCCAGGACAATCACCACCATCACCAACATTACTTGTGTCAGTAGATATCCAAAGTTTTGGACGCCGCGCTCAAACTCTGTTTGGGTTGGGCGCAAACTCAGCCGTTCAGCGATCTGACCGAACACTGTATCTCTGCCAGTTTGTGCGACCACAATATGCGCTGTGCCGTTGCGTACACTGGTTCCCATAAAGACACAATTCGAGCGTTCTGCCAAACTGGCAGTGGCGAAAATCAGTCCGGGCATTTTCTCGACCGGGAATGTTTCGCCGGTAAGGACGGCCTGGTTTACAAAAAAATCGTTGGTCTCTAAAACGACTCCGTCGGCTGGAATCAGGCTTCCCGCTGATAAAAGCACAATATCGCCGGGAACCACTTGTTCAGAAGGTATCCATTGCGGCTTGCCATCACGCAACACGCTGGATTTGATGGTCACCTGTGAACGCAATTTCTCAACGGCGTTGGTCGCCTGGTATTCTTGCAAAAAACCAAGCAGTGTGCTGCCGATGACAACAACGAGAATGATGGCGGCATCGGTCCACTCGCCTACAAAAGCGGAAACAATGGATGCAAAGATCAAAATCAGAACAAGCGGGCTTTTAACCTGGCTCAACAATAACCCCACCGCCGTATTTTTTTGATGAGCTTTAAGTACGTTTAATCCATATTGTTTTGTACGGTTCTCTGCCTCTGTTTGTTGTATCCCGTTACTGTTTGTATGCAACTCTTCAAGAAGCTGCTCGGCAGGGATATTCCAGTAAGCCTCCGGCAAATGTTGCTTTGCTGAAGGCTTTACCGGGGAAAGGCGTAAAGATTTCATTTTATTTATCTGTTAAAAACGACTCAATAGCTTACAATCAATTTATAGCACGCTTTTTGCTGAAAAGTGCTCACGAACTTTTACGAGAACCGCAATTGGTCATCTTATCTAGGACTTCAATAGCCAAGATATGCACTTTGAGTTCTTTTGTAGAACCTGCTTTGGGAAGGTTATCCAGCTATTTGCGCAATCAGGTTCCGATCAAGTCTTTGAAGCGTGGATGGAATCGAAAGTTAATTGCCCCATAATATCGTCTAAGGTATCATGTAGCTCCAATCGAACACATCAAAAGAAAGGAAATTTGCATAAAACGGCAGGACATTCAATCCAAAAGCTGCCATTTTTGCATGAAAATGTCATGAAAATCCAATCTGCCACTGCCATTAGCCATCCAAATATCGCATTCATCAAATACTGGGGAAACCGCGATAACGAATTGCGTCTCCCTGTTAACGGTTCAATATCCATGAATCTGGACGGACTGTTCACCCGCACAACCGTTTCGTTCACATCTGCCAAAGCAGACGCGCTCAAGATCAATTCCGTTGATGTGACAGGCAAAGGCTTGGAACGTGTCTCGTACATCCTTGACCTTGTGCGGGAAAAAGCGGGTGTTAAAGACCGTGCCGAAGTGACCAGTGAGAACAACTTCCCTGCCGGGGCGGGGATCGCCTCATCTGCGGCGGCGTTTGCGGCATTGGCTGTGGCGGCTTCGAAAGCAGCAGGATTGGACTTGAGCGAGCCCGAACTCTCGGTGCTCGCACGGCGCGGGTCCGGTTCCGCTTCGCGCTCCATTCCGGCTGGGTTCGTGGAGTGGAAGATGGGCAATGCTGAAAGCGACTCGTACGCGTTCTCCATTGCTCCCGCAAACCATTGGAATTTAGCTGATTGTGTTGCCATCGTCAGTGCGGCGCACAAGAAGACCGGCTCAACAGAAGGGCACGCCATTGCCGGGACGAGTCCTCTGCAGGGTGCGCGGGTGGCAGATGCAAACCGCAGATTGGATATTTGCCGCAACGCCATTTTGAACAAGGATTTTGAAGCCTTTGCCAACATCATCGAACACGACTCAGATATGATGCATTCGGTGATGATGACCTCGAACCCGCCGCTGATGTACTGGCAATCTGCCACGGTGGAGATTTTCCATCAGGTGCGCGAATGGCGCGCCAGCGGACTGCCCGTGGGCTACACGGTGGATGCAGGCGCAAACGTCCATGTGCTGTGTTTGGGTGAGTACAAGGCAGAAGTGGAAAAGCGACTGCGTGAGATTCCCGGTGTCAGCAATGTGCTGGTGGCTGGCGTGGGTGGAGCTGCAAAGGTGGTTTGACCGTTCAATCGAGGGCTTAGCCCCCGATTGAACATTAAACAACAGGTTGGTAAAAACCCACAGAAAGCCGAAGCAGGCCCGGGCGGGGAAAGAGGCGTTGTCCTGAGCGTGTCGAAGGGCGGGATTTTCATCTAAGAAAAGATTAACGCTGGCAAGATATAATCCATTCATTGCGTCTTTACGCATGAAAGGATTTTGAAAAATGGAATTTGGAATTTTATCGCTGGTCGTTTTCTTCCTCGCACTTGGAGGGATGATCTTCGTGCATGAACTTGGGCATTTTATTGCCGCGCGTTGGGCGGGTATTGAAGTGGAAGAGTTCGGCTTTGGTCTGCCTTCGTATAAACTCGCCACGCTCTTCACCTGGAAAGGGACGGAGTTTACGATACATGCACTGCCATTAGGCGGGTTCGTGCGCCCAAAAGGTGAGAATGACCCGAACGTGCCGGGTGGCTTTAGTTCTGCCAACCCGTGGAAGCGTATTGTAGTGCTTGTGGCTGGACCGTTGATGAACTTGCTGACCGCTGTGATCGTGTTCTCGGCGTTGATCGCGTATGAGGGCATTCCCAACCCGGGTAGTGTGAAGATCGATAATGTGGCGGATGCTTCACCCGCGCAGGAGGCTGGTATTCAGTCTGGCGATATCATCGTCTCGATCAATGGGCAGGAAGTGACCGACATTCAACCCGCAATTGATATCATCCGTGCCAGCCTCGATACCCCTGTGGAGATGGTCCTTGATCGCAACGGTGAAATGGTGACCATTACCGCCACACCGCTTTCCAGCCGCAGCCCGCAGCAGGGGGCGCTTGGCATTGGGTTGACATACCCCACCCGCCCTGCCACACTGGCGGAAAGTTTCTCTGGCGGCGCGACAATAACAGCCATACAGGCTGCCACGATTGCCTACCTGCCTGTGGCACTTATTCAAGGACTGATTGCACCAGATCAGGCTCGTTTGATCGGCTTCAAGGGCATTTACGATATGTTCAATTTCTCCGTGCAGGAGGATGTCACCAGCCGACAGGAAGCCGCGGCGGCGCAGGCTTCGGGCGGCGGTAACGCACCCCAACCCACCAACTATGTGCTTAACTTGATCGGTATGTTGAGCATTTCGCTGGGCGTTTTCAATCTGTTCCCCATCCCTGCGCTCGACGGTGGACGCATCCTCTTTACCCTGCCGGAACTGCTCTTCCGCAAACGCATCCCGACCGAGTACGAGAACATGGTCAACGGGGTCGCGATGCTTTTACTCATCGGTCTGATGATCTTTGTCAACGTGATGGATTTCGTCAACCCAGCCCAACTCCCCATTCCATAAACTATGACAGAACTCAACTTTCAATCCGTGCTCGACCACCTGCTCGATTCCAAAAAGGACATTCCTCAGGGTCACCTTCAATATTACTCCGACCTCGACCCGAAATCCCTGCGCCTCTTTTTGGATGTCTGGAAGAACGTGCCCGCCAAGCGCAAACTGCTTTTGCTAGATGCGCTAACCGCCCATCTCGATGACGATACCATCGTTTCGTATGAGGATATTGGCAAGTCTCTTCTGGATGACCCCAGTGCGGATGTTCGCGCCCGGGCGTTGGGGCTCCTCGCCGAATCAGACGACCCCAGGCTTGTGGATGTTGCCCTCAAAATTTTCCAAACCGATACCGATCTCGCTCCGCGTTTGCAGGCTGCACGCCTGCTCGGTGAATTCGTATTAATGGGTGAACTGGAAGAGCTTGACGAAGCCCGCCTGCACAAGATCGAAGAAGCGCTCATTGCCGTCATCCGCAGCGACGAGAACCCCGCATTACGCCGTGCCGCGTTGGAAGCCTTTGGCTATTCCGGGCGGGAGGAAGCAGTGGCAATCCTGGAATCAGGGTATGAGCGTGAAGACCCGCTTTGGGTGGCATCCGCTTTACGGGCGATGGGACGCTCACACGATAACCGCTGGAACAGCAGTGTGACCGCCAAGTTGATGGACGTCGATCCGCGCGTCCGTTATGCGGCAGCGGAAGCAGCCGGAGAACTTTCCATTGCAGAGGCAGGACCCGTCCTTTTGCAAATGCTCGAAGATGAGGAAGAAGACGATGAAGTGACCATGGCAGCCATTTGGGCACTCAGCCAGATCGGCGGCGAAGACGCCCGCGCCTACATCCTCAACCTGCTTGAAACCACCGAAGATGAAGAGATCGTTGATTTTCTCGAAGGTGCACTTGAGAACCTCGACTTCAACGAAGAGTTGGATAAGTTTGACCTGCTCTCGCTGGATGAAGACGACGACCTCAGTGAGTTCGACGAAGACGACCTTGATGAGGATGATAAATAAAATAACAACGCCCCTGTCGTACAACAGGGGCGTTGTTATTGTTCTTAAGGTTTACTTCTTCTTTCCATACCCCAACTGTTTCAACATATTCGGGTCGTTGCGCCAGTCTTTCGAAACCTTCACGCGCAGTTCCAAAAACACTTTGCGCCCGCCCATA
>JBAIYF010000074.1:0-1825 GCA_037916115.1 Anaerolineales bacterium | reverse complement strand
TGTCGTGATGCAGACCTTATCATCCACACCTTTGCTCATGCCGTTGGCGCTCACACCCTGGCCCGCGAGAAAAATATCCCCGATATTCACATCCAAACCTTTCCAATGTTCACGCCCACTGGCGATTATCCCAACATCTCTTTGACCGATTTAGGGAGCCGTTTTTTAAATCGATTGTCTCATACTGCATCCTTGAAAATCACCGAAATCACTTCTTATTTGGGATTTGAACAAGTCCGCCGCCGAGCCGGCTTGCCCACACGAATACTGTATTCTCCTTTCAGAGATTTTCCGCCTCGCCCCCAGACCCCGGTCCTGTGTGCCTGGTCCCCAAGCCTTATCCCACCTTCAATCGACTGGAATCCGCGCGTGCATGTCACTGGATATTATTTCTTTCCATACAACGATTCATACACACCGTCGAATGAGTTGAAAGAATTTTTAGAAGCAGGGAAGCCACCGATCTGTATTTCGTTTGGAAGCATGGTCAATAAGAATGCTGAAGCTATTGATAGAGTTATACACGAATCGCTGAAACGAACAAACAATCGCGGCATTATCTTATCGGGGTGGGGGAGTGCGAAGCGTGAATCAACTAGTGATTTACTATATCTTGAGTCCGCCCCGCACGATTGGTTATTACCAAAATGTAAGATTTTGATTCATCATGGAGGAGCTGGGACAACATCTGCAGGATTGCGTGCAGGAATTCCGCAGATCGTTGTGCCATTTATGGCAGATCAACCATTTTGGGGAAATAGAGTCCATACAAGTGGTGTGGCGCCCAAACCCATACCAGTGAAGCAATTGTCGGTGGGGAAGATGGTTATTGCCATTGCTGAGGCTGAAACAAAAGGTATTCTTGAGTATGCACAGGTTGTAGGTCAAAAGGTTCGAAGCGAAGATGGGGTGATGACTGCTGTTAAATTGATCGAACTATATAACATGATGTTCCATGAATCTGCCTGAAAATCAGACCGATTTTTTAAGGTTTAAATCGTTTGGATTCATTGACAAATAATTACAGATGCATATAATTCCCCCTCGCCAGTAATAAAGAACGATTTCGTCTTTACGACAAATCAAAACAACTGAACACCATTCAATCAAGAGATTTTGAAATTGATATGAAAAAACTCTTGACATAAAAAATGGTTGCGAGTAGAATTCTTTCTCGCCAGTAACAACAAAAGATTTCGTCTCCCAGACAGATCATTGACAACTGAGTAACCGCTCCCATCAGAGACACAAAGCAAATAGGTTTTGCAGCCTGGTGAACCGATGCGAAAGAGTGAGCATCGGTATTTTAGTCTGCTAAAAACCTTGACGGCGGTTATAAGAGCGAGTAGAATACCGCTCGCTCAAATGGCAAGCACCTTAACAACTGAACAGTGATAGGAAATAAGTAATAATGACGAACCAGTCAATTCCGTGACTTTTTCACTCGTAAGAGTGTCAATTTTTTGCGGAGAGTTTGATCCTGGCTCAGGATGAACGCTGGCGGCGTGCCTAATACATGCAAGTCGAACGAGGTGCTTGAGTAGCAATACGAGAGTATCCTAGTGGCGAACGGGTGAGTAACGCGTGGATGACCTGCCCCAAAGTGTGGGATAACAGTCCGAAAGGATTGCTAATACCTCATGTGGTTGTTGGATTTAGAAACTGACAACTAAAGCAGCAATGCGCTTTGGGAGGGATCTGCGTCCCATCAGCTAGTTGGTGAGGTAACGGCTCACCAAGGCGACGACGGGTAGGGGACCTGAGAGGGTGGCCCCCCACAATGGAACTGAAACACGGTCCATACACCTACGGGTGGCAGCAGTAG
>JBAIYF010000073.1:0-6090 GCA_037916115.1 Anaerolineales bacterium | reverse complement strand
CTGCCTGCCGATATGTATATGATCCTTGGCATTGCTGAAAAATATAAACTGGCAGTGGTGGAAGATGCCTGCCAGGGACACGGAGCGATGTACAAGGGGCACCGCACTGGCAGTATGGGCAATGCGGCAGGTTTCAGTTTTTATCCGACCAAGAATTTGGGCGGCTGCGGCGACGGCGGCATGGTAACCACGAATGATCTCAAAGTGGCGGAAACCGTTCGGGCGTTGCGCAATTGTGGGCAGCGAGAGAAGAACATCCATGAGTTGGAGCCGTTCAATCATCGTTTGGATAATCTACAGGCAGCCATCCTGCGGGTCAAACTGAACTATCTTGAAGACTGGCTGGAATTGCGCAGAAAATGGGCAGCGCTCTATAACCATCTTCTGGCAGATGCCGATGTAAAGCATCAGGTTGAGCCGCCCGGATACCGGCATGTGTACCACCTTTATGTTATCCGCTCGAAAAACCGCGATGCCCTGCAATCCCATTTGAAGGAGCAGGGTATCGGCACTGCCATTCATTACCCGATCCCTGTTCACTTGCAGCCGTTCTATAACAAGGGCAATGGAGGCGCTGTCGGAAACTTCCCCGTGGCAGAACGTGTTTGCAACGAGATTCTTTCCCTGCCGATGTTCCCCGAATTGATGAGAGAACAGGTGGAGACGGTTGCTGCAAGCATTAGTAAATTTTCAGATGAAATGGGTTCCATGGAGTTGAACGCTGCTGCCGTATGACCATGCAGTGTAGTGGAGCGAAAATGCATGTTGAGGAAGAACTGAAGACTTATTTGCAGGTATTGTGGCGTTACCGGTGGGTGGTTGTCGCGTGTGCAGTGATCGCATCGATGGCTGCATTGGGCATCAGCAACCGGTTAACGCCGCTTTACTCGGCAACTGCCACAGTGCGTGTGGCTTCTGTTCCGGGCGGGGCAGCGGATTATGTTTACATCTCCACACTCACTCGGTTGAGCAATACTTATGTTGAAATTGCGAACAGCGAAGTCAGCCTTAAGGAGGTTGCAAAGAGGCTGGGATTGCAGGAACAGCCGGATGTAGACGTGGCGGTCGTACCTGAAACTGAGTTGATCGAGATCCGCGCCTCTTCCCCAGACCCGGCATTGGCTCGCGATATTGCCAATACTCTCGCTGGTTTGATGATCGAACAGAGTGTGCAGCTCTATGGTGGAGATGTGCCAACCGCGCGCGAGATCCTTGAAGGACAGTTGCAGCAAGCCAGGGTTGACCTCGATGCAGCTACGTCTGAATATGAAGATGCGCTGCGCATGAGCCAGACATCCCCTGATGAAGAGTCTTCCATGCCTAACCCGGATCTGGAAACTTTGTCGCATATTCTCTACGTTCGCCAGCAGGTGTATGCAGACCTGCTCCAAAAATATGAAGATGCGCGCACCAGCGAGCAACTGCGTGCCAATGCCATCACCATTGTTGAACCGGCTTCCCTTCCACTCCGACCCTCCAAACCCAATGTGCCTCTCAATACCGCTCTGGGTCTGTTCGCGGGGTTGGCAATGGGTGTCATTCTGGCGTACTTCTTTGAGAGCATGGATGATACTGTGCGGAGTATTGAAGATGTTCAGGCATTAACTCCTTTGCCAATCCTTTGCTCGATCCCTGAGTTTAAGGGAAGCCCCGGTGTAACAGGAGGTGTGGAAAGGGCGTATCTTTATCTCGCGCCATCGTTTCATCAACTGCGTACACGTCTAACGTTGACCGGTATTCAGGCGGGTGCCGCTGTATCATTCCTCATCACCAGTCCAGAACCTGGGGCGGGAAAATCTACGGTTGCCGCAAACTTTGCCACATCCCTTGCAGAAGCGGGAAACCGGGTGGTGTTGGTCGATATGGATATTCATCGCCCCCATATCCATTCCATCCTTGGGTTATCAAATGAAAAAGGATTTGGCGAAATTGTCCGCGGAAACCTTAAGTGGAATGATGTGCTGCAGAATACGTCCACACCCAATTTACGGGTTGTAACGGCAGGCTCAGGGTTGGAGAGATTGCCCGAAAGTTTGACCCCCGGCAGGATCGGAGATCTTATCAAACAACTGGGCAGTGAATTCAATTATGTGGTGATCGATGCGCCCGCATTCCTCAGTGTTGCCGAACCTGCCATGATTGCCTCAAAGGTGGACTCGGTGGTTGTTGTTGCAGCAAGGCGCAGTACCGAAAGAGCGAATCTGCGTTTTACCTTGCAACAGCTTGCCGAGTTGGATATCAAGGTTTCTGGCATTGTGATGAATAAGATGCCGTACCTGCGGCTGTATCGGTACTATTCGGTTCAGCAGCCAAAGTGGCATCCTTTCCACCACATCAGCCGCCGAAAGGCAGTTGCAGTACAGGGCGGCACATCTGCATCAAAGAAGGAATAGGCAGATGCAACTCGACCGTCATAACAGTCCAACGATCCCGCGTTATTTGTCTTTCTGGCGAAGGGTGACCGTCTTGCCTGCAGTTAGGCATTTGCAGGCGGGGCTGGTCATCCTCGCGGGGATAAGCGTTGGTGCGGCTGTTATTGTTTCCACATACTATGCGGAGAACGTCAAATTGCTGCTTGGGTTGGTGGGGGGGCTGGCATTTGTCTTGTTGACCATGCGTTGGACTGAATTTGGAATTCTTAGCCTCGTGGCGTTACAGAGTGGGCTGATCTACCCGGGCTCGCTGCCTGCTTTGCACTTGGGACCCATCAGCCTGCATATCGCAGACATCATTCTGTTTTTGCTATGGGGCTTGGTATTTATGCGTGCCACTGCCCAACGCGGCTTTGTACTTTATCACTCGCCGCTCATGCTGCCCCTGCTTCTATTCATTGGGGCATTTATGTTGTCTGCTGTAAATGCCGTGTTCATACAGGGTGTCAATGCTAATGTGGTGCTGCGGACTGTCCGAGTGTTGGTGCTTTGGACGATGTTCATCCCCACCTTGCAACTGGTCCGTGACGAACCGTCGCTTCGGCGCTTGTTGACCGGACTCATGTTGTTCAGCGGAATCCTTTTGCTCGGGGTGCTCTTCCCAAACCGCTTTTCACCGTTCTTGTATGTGGAAGAGGCAAACTACGGTACAGGCGGACGGGTATATTCCGGGCTGACCCGCTTGTATTACTCAGGCGACATGCTGCTCTATGCGATGGTTCCAGTAACGGTGGCATCTCTTGCAATGCTCAAGAAGGGCAATCAACTTTGGAGAATCGTATTGCTGGGGCTACTGGTCTATTGGGCTTTTCGAACCGGATATCGCCAATACTGGCTTACCCTCGCCGTGATCTGTATTCTTATTTTGGCATTCTTCTCCGCTCCAGAACGCCTCAGGCTGCTCCGACGCATGCTACCGGCACTGCTAGGCGGGATCCTTCTTTTGGGCTTGCTGTTGGTCTTTCAACCTGCCCGGGTGGAACACGTCCGTTTCATTCTGGCAGACAGACTTGGTTCATTGTTGAATAACCCGATCAAAAGTGAAAGCAGTCTGCAATGGCGGGTGATGGAAACACGTTATGCATTGATCCAGATCGAACGTCATCCCTTGCTGGGCATTGGACTTGCCAATAAATTTCGCCCTCCCTTTGCCTCTGAAAGCGACCAAAATTCATACAGCGAGTGGACTAGCAAGTTCCTCGAAAATGGATATTTATGGATCGCGCTCATGATGGGACTGGTGGGCTTGATCCCATTTCTCTGGTTATGTGCTGCTTACCTCATTCGGGTATTTCAGCATCAGCATGAGATCCGGGATGATGAATTAAGGGCGGTCTATCTTGGGTTTGGGATCGCCTTCCTCGGAATTGCAGCTTGTACGGTCGTTACACCTTTTTTTGTGATCGGTTCCCGGCTGATTTTTTTCCCTGTGTCCATGGCGATCAGTGAAACGATTCTGCGGCTCGAGCACGGGAGGGAAAGCTGATGCAGAAGCGGATCACGAAGGATATGCTGGCGTATCTGCCGGCAAAGGCATTGCCTGCTCTGGCAGCATTCATCACGGTGCCCATTTATACACGCCTGTTCCCGCCGAATGAGTTTGGCAATTATGTGCTTGCCACTGCCGCCGCGGAATTTCTGCTGTTGGTGGCGGTTGAAGGATTGGGTCAGGGAGCGATCCGTTTTTATAGCGCCTTCAAGAATCGCTCCGGTTTATCAGGCTATTTTGCCGTAGTGTTTGGCAGTGTGGCATTGGTCACAGTCGGTATGACAGCGCTGGGCGCTTGCATTCTTGCATTGATCCGCTCAAAGGTTTCATCTGAGTTGTATCCTTTGCTTTGGGCAGCGCTTGCTCTTTTTGCTGTGAGTGCCTGCTTTACGACATTGACGAACATTTTGAGAGGACAGGAAAGGAGCGCCTGGTACAGTGTTTCCATGATTGGCGCTTCCTTTGGGGGTATTATTTTTGGGCTGCTCTTTGTGCTGGCATACGGAATGAATATTGATGGATTGATCTGGGGGCAAACGCTGGGACTCTTTCTGCCGATTATTCCCCTCATCTGGCTTACAACACGTTCCATCACAGTTCACCCGGCTCATTTAAATAGATCTGACCTCACACAGGTTTGGGCATTCGCGCTTCCGTTTACGATAGCCAATCTGGCCTTTTGGACCTTGACCCTTGCGGATCGCTATATTGTTGAACTGTACCGTGGTACGTATGAAGTGGGATTGTACGCCGTTGCAGGCAAGATTTCATCACGCTCGATCCTGCTGCTTGTCAGCCTCTTCATTCTGGTACCTGTTCCCATTGTCAGCAGACTTTGGGAGGAGCGCGGACGGCAGGCAACCGAAGAAGCGTTGACAGCATTTACGCGCATGTTGTTCTTGATGGTCATTCCTGCTGTGGTAGGGCTGACCGTGGTTGCTGCTCCCATCGTCCGGCTCCTTGCCGATGAGGCTTATTTTGAAGGGTATCGTGCCATTTGGCTTGTGGCTTGCGCCTCTTTTGCGCTTGGGTTGAGCGAACTGGGTAGGACGGGTTGTCTGGTAAGCAACCACACTGGCTTGATCGCAAGGAATCAATGTCTGGCTGCCGGTGCGGGTCTGCTCCTGAATTTCATCCTGGTTCCTAAGCTCGGTTTCATGGGGGCGGCGTGGAGCTCAGTTCTCGCTTTTTCATTTTTGGTAGCACTTCATGCTTTTACTTCTGCGCGTTACCTTACATGGCGCTGGCCGCTGAAATCGCTTTGGAGGGTGATGGTGGCATCGGCGGTCATGGCGGTATTGGTTCTTCTTGTGCAGGGAACGTTGCCATCGGGCACACTTGTCTGGCAGGTGGTCAATATATTGATCTCGATTGCGGCGGGCGCTTTGGTCTACGGACTGATACTACAGGCACTGGGAGAGATATCGCTTTCGCATCTAATGGACTTTTTCAAGGTAGAACGCCGCTCAACAACCAGCCAGGTGGCAGGCGAGACAGGACCTCGATGAAATGTTGACCAGCGACCATGTCATTGCAGCCATGAGCACAGAACTCTTTGCGGGAGATGTGCTGTTCATTGCAGGCAGCGATCTTTACAATCCACTCAATCAACCCTCGCAGCATTTGCCCTACCATCTTGCGAATCACCTCAAAAATTTGGATTTGGTCGGGTATGCCCGCTTCTATGATGGACCACCCGCCCCGGCATGGAAACGCCTCAAAAGCGGGATGCAGAAGGTTCTGCTCCATCCCGTATGTGTTTCTGATGAAGGCAATATCCACACCATTTCTGCACGTCGCTTACGTTTGCCCGGCGTAACGGACCTGCTGCTTCAGGACTTGTGGATGTATGCAATTTTGCGTCCGTATCTGAAACGCAAATATGAAGTGGGCATTGTCGATGGTCCTGAAAGCGCAGCCTTTGCCCGTCTGCTCAAAAAAACCGGGTGTGTGAAGCACTTGATCTACTACGACATTGATTATTACCCGGCGGTGCATCCGCATTGGGCGAAGCAGCTTTCGAAGCGCGAACAGATGTTGTGTGATGCAGCCGATGCGGTCGCTTCGGTGAGCCGCCCGTTGGCGGAGTTGCGCGAAAAACAGGGAGCAAGGCTGGCAGCCGTTGTCCCTAACGGCGTGGACTTTGCAAAATTTTACAAGGCAAACCTT
>JBAIYF010000072.1:0-14393 GCA_037916115.1 Anaerolineales bacterium | reverse complement strand
TGCCAGATTGACTGACGTCGCAAAATAACAATGCTCAAAATGGATTTTCAAGATTGTTAATTACGAGTCAATCTATGTATGGTAAATTTTTTTTTCATTATTAATCTATTTTTATAAGAGGTAGGTTATGAAGCGTTTCTTCAAGAAGGTTGGCAATGCCATAAAGAAAGCCGTAAATAAGGTCGTGGATACAGTTTCATCTGTCCAGAATACGGTAGTCACTACGGTGGTTAATAATGTCATTGCGCCGGTTGTGACGCCTGTTTATGAGTTTTGGGAAAAACACGATCCCTACGTATTACCTGCGCTGAAAACAGGCTGGGCTGCCACTCAAGACTTCGCCTACAAAAATCGAAAATGGCTGTTACCGGTCTTAATCACCGCTGTTGTGATCGGAGGATTGTATTCAGGGTATTCTGCCAGCATGTTGAGTGGAGGGCGTGCATTTCCGGGGATTCAAGCCTTTATCGCAAGTGTGAACACCGGTCGAAGAGTGGTGAACATCACCTGCATGTTTTGTTCTCCAACCCCAGTTCCCAGCAGCACATTCACAGTCACTCCTTCACAAACGCCTTCCCCAACACATACATCAACTGCCACGGCAACATTAACAGCTACAGCAACTCCCACCCTGACACCTGTCCCTATCCCGAGTTGTCCGCAGGGTAGTGTTTATGAACCATCAAAGAATGCTTGTGTAAAACTAAATCAGGATGATCCGTCTGAGGATAACACATCCAACAATACGAATAATGGCGGAAGCACATGTACCACGACCGAATGTCCCAAACCCTAAAAGGTTTTGTGCGCAGGTTGTAAGAGCTTTTCTACGGTTATAGAACAGAGAAATGTATTGGAATGAACAAAAAGAGCGGCTCAAAGCGAGCCGCTCTTTGTTTTTATGCCGCCAAAGACTTTTGCCGATATTGTTTCAATACCTCCCAGCCTGCCAGTCTGTGGTTGGACTCGTCGTAAACGCGCCATTTTAAGCATTTCAAGCTGGAAGTGAGGGTCAATGGTTTGATATGAAAAATGGGGTTTTCTTTATACACTTTGGACAGGTTGTAGTTCGGGATCTTTGAACCCAAGTGGTGGATATGATGAAAACCGATATTGCCTGTAAACCACTGTAACAGTGCGGGAAGTTTATAGAACGAACTGCCCTGCATGCTGGCTTTGAAATAATCCCACTGGCTGTGACGTTCCCAATACACGCCTTCATAGTTATGTTGGACGTAGAACATCCACACACCTGCATTGGTTCCAAAGAACAGAACCAGCAATTGTGTGATCAGGTAGTTCTTCCACCCAAAGATCCATCCCATTCCTGCGACGATCACAACCAACGCAAGATTTGTCCACCACACATTGGCGATCTCACGTCTGCCTTTTGCAGGGGGGATCCGTTCGCCTAACACGAACACAAGGGTTGGTCCGATCAACAACATGGCGAACGGATTGCGCATCACACGGTACCCGAACTTTTTCCACCACGGCGCATCGAGATATTCCTGCACAGTCATCGTGTATACATCCCCCACGCCGCGTCGGTCCAGGTCGCCGCTCGTGGCATGATGGATGGCGTGTTGATGCTTCCAGTGGTAATAGGGTGTAAAAGTAAGGATGCCAGTGATAATACCGAGCCAGTCATTCGCACGTCGTGACTTGAAGAATGACCCGTGTCCGCAATCGTGGAAGATGATAAAAGCCCGCACCATGAATCCCGCCGTGAGAATCGAGAGCGACAGGGTCAGCCAGAGTGAAATATCCACACTCCGTATCGCGAGATAGAACAGCACAAAAAACGGGATCAGGGTATTGGCAGTTTGCCAGAGACTCTTACGCAGATCGGGTTTGGCATACACAGAAACGATTTTCTGCCAGGAGACTTGCCCCTCAAGATTTGTAGTCGAATTCATCTTGACTCCTCTTAATTTATTGTACATTTTTTTGAATGGGTACAAATTAAAAGGTCGAATGATATGGTCGTGAGGAACCTTTCCTGCGGGGCTGTTACGCAATTCGCGGTGGAGGGGAAGATAAAAGAGCGTCCAATCTGGACGCTCTTTTATCCACTATTCCTCACGCCAATAATCCCCGCCGCCACCTTCGCGAAGCATCAATTTGGCACCGACCAGTTCGCGGCGCAAGGAAGCGGTGTCTTCGTGGTATCCGCTCAATATCTCGTTGACTTGCTTCTCGCTGTAGCGCTTACCGACCTTGAATGCCTTGACCACATAACGGAGAACGGCGTCCAGCTTTTTGCGCTGGGCAGGGATGGTCTTCAAGCTGCCGTCAGGGCGGGTGAAATCGGCAACCACTTTGCGGTCATAGGCGTCCACGTCCACATCTGCAATGGAGGCAGTCATTTTCTCCTGTGAGAACAGACTGCGCGATTTTTCCTCCAGAGCCTTTTGGTCAAGTTGATAGACGTTGTAGTAACTGTCCGTTTTGGCGCTGACCAAGCCGACCTTGGAAAGCTTGGATAGGTGATGTGATACCGTGGAAGCTTTCAGGTTTAGCAGGGCGGCGAGTTCTTCCACGCTGTAAGGCTGCTGCGCTAGTAGCCCAATGATCTTGAGGCGGTTCGCATCTGAAAGGACTTTGAAGAAGGCGACCAGTTCTTCGCTCATGCTTTCACCCTCCAATACTTGGAACCGTCGCTTTCGCGGGCAAGCATACCAGCATCGATCATGTCGCGGCGCAGACCGGCAGTATCTTCATTGAAGCGTTTGATGATGGTATTGATCTCGCGTTCGGTATAGATCCGGTCAAACTCAAAATTCTGGATCAGGTAATCCAAAATCGGTTGGAGCTTTTTCTGCTCTGGAACCTGACGAATGGTGCCATCGGCGTTGAGGAATTCTCGCAGGATCTTTTTCGACGCAGCATCCAGATTTTCTGGCGGGATAAATTTATTGCCACCAGCAACCAAATTTTCTTTTCCAAGTGTGGCAAGCTTGTCATTGTTCAGCGTGAAAACGCCTTCAGTTTGAGTTACAACACCAACAAATTCAAGGAACCCAAGGTGGGTGAGCGAGTCTTTAGGGGAGAGATGCAATCGTTCCGCTATTTCCTTACGTGTGGCGCTTCCCTGCGAAAGCAGACCAATAATTCGTAATCGGTCTGGGTCCGATAGGGCTTTGACATAATCGAGCATTTCGTTCATATTTCACTTCCGTAGATTTATTTCGATAGTTATCGAATTAGATTTTAGGAGCGAATCCAGGGTTTGTCAAGAGGGGATTAAACGAAAAGAGGATACAAGGTTCCATCTTGTATCCTCGCAGTCATCTTCGGGCGGCTGTCAATTCAGCACTTCAATGTTCGGCTCAAGCGGAATGCGATTGATCAGATCCAGGAAATCAGCCTGTGTCACTTCGTGTTGCGGCTTATCCATCAGGGCCAGCAGGGTCGCTTCCATCACATTGGTGCCAAAGGATCGTCCCTCCAGCCGCGGCGTGACGGTGACCAGAATATGTAAATTGCGCTGGCGTAACTCCTCCACGTTCTTTGGCGTGGTGGTGTTCGTGACGATGATCTTACCGGTCAAGTCGTCGGGCATATACTGGCGGATCTGCAAAAAGTCACCGGCAATGACTTGTGAACGTTCATAGTATTTTGTCCATTTGGGTTGGGGTGGTTTATCCTGCTCCGATCCCAGCGGGTAGAGCCAGGCAAAAGGCAGCTGTGTCACCACTGGCAGCAGCACCGATGCAACGCTGCGCGCTGCACGCAGCGAATTCAATGCAATGGGTATCCCCAGTGCGAACATAAAATCACCAAAGGTCACATCCAGACCCGCATCCACCATGGCTTTGCCCATGCTGTACCGTTCCACTACGGTGGTCTTCAAGGCGGGCAGCCCTTTGAGTGAACGACCCTCTTTTTCATTGAGATATTTTTCAAGATATTCAAAGGCGCGTTTTTCAAGCAGCCCTTTCACGCCATTTCCATCCCCAAACTTGCTGATCTTCACTGCATCGCGAAACCGCTTCACATCGCGGAAATAATAACGTTTGTCTTCCACCTGTAAAAAGAATTCCACCCCGCCTGCGCCAAAGGCATCCACTTTGCCGTCCAATTCCTTGTAGAGTTCAATGGCTTTCTGAAAATCCCCGTTCGTTCCCCGCCGCGATATTTCACATTCCTGCCCCAAAAACGTATGCCGAGTGGTGTGGTCACGCTCGGATGAACCCACACTGATGGATACTATTTTTTTCACCTGCCGCCTCCGTACGGATGAGATATTTATATTGTACGACTCTCCGCTTCAGGCGTGGGAGGGGCTTGGTCGGGCGATCAGGCCTGGGCGCCGCCCGAAGCGGACTCGTCTGTGCGGGGTTTTATAGGTTGGTATGCAACGCCCACACTGGGTATAATCCCATCCATCAACCCGGCACAGAGGAGGTGCAAGTGGATCTCACCAAACACGCTTTTTTTGAGGGGAAGATCGTCCCTTTGAGCGAGGCAAAGATCAGCATTGCCACGCATGGTTTTTTATACGGTACAGCTGTTTTCAGCGGAATGCGCGCCTACTGGAATGAAGAGAGAAAAGGGCTTTTTCTATTTCGCCCGTACGACCATTTTCGACGCCTGCTCGATTCGGGTCGTATGATGGCAATGGAAATTCCCTATGACGAAGAGGGGTTGATACAACTTTCCATTGACCTTTTGAAAACGGATAACTATCAGCAGGATGTATATCTGCGTCCCACCATCTACAAAGCGGATATGGGGATTGGGGTACGCCTGCACAATTTGAAGGATGAGCTTTCGATCTTCACTGCGCCCTATGAGCCTTATGTAAAAAATGACTCAGGCGCTCATGTAACAATTTCGTCCTGGCGGCGTGTGGATGATAACGCCATCCCCGCTCGCAGCAAGGTGGCGGGTGCGTATGTCAACTCTGCGCTCGCAAAGACCGATGCGAATCGTGCCGGATTTGATGAAACCCTTGTGCTGACTTCCGACGGGCATATTTCTGAAGGTTCTGCCATGAACGTTTTCATGGTGCGTAATGGTGTGCTTTACACCCCGCCCATGACCGATAACATTCTTGAAGGCATCACCCGCCGCTCGGTAATGGAAGTGGCGCAGAAAGAATTCGGGTTGGAGGTGGTGGAACGTTCCATCGACCGCACCGAAGTGCTGATCGCCGATGAGGTCTTCCTGACCGGTAGTGCGGCGCAGATCGTATCTGTGACCAAGATCGATCACCGCCCGGTGGGCAGCGGGGTTATGGGTCCCATCACTACAAAACTCCGCGAGTTCTATGAAGATATTGTGCGGGCAAGAAACCCCAAATACGCCAGTTGGAACGTGGAAGTAAAATAGATAAAAAAATCCGCCGAGCTGCTCGGCGGATTTTTTTATGTTTGTTATCGATTCTTTTTGAACTTCACCAATACGAGGTTTTTCGTGCAGTCTGAATACGTGTTGATGGTGATCGGTCCCGAAAGAGGCAAGCCTGCCAGATCCAGGATCTGAACGGTGAGCAGGGCGTTCGAGTCGACCGGCGCAGTGCCGAGGAAGAACTCAAAGCCCGATTTTCCATAAGCGGGAGCAATACCGCTGACGGTCAACTCGTTCTTGCTCTTGGCGTTGTAGAAACCACCCAAACGCACGGTAATGCCAAGCATATCGGCGTTATTGGTGTCCACAATGGTTCCGGCGACACCCTGCCAGTTACAAGCGGCTTCGGGGTGGATGATGGTGCTGTCAATGTAAGTGACGGTGGCGGAGAAGGGCGCCTTGGGTGTAGCAGTTGGAGATGCCGTGTTGGTGGGTACGAGCGTAGCGGTGGGAGTGATCAGCGAAACGAGCGTGGGGGAAGGCTCCAGCGTAAATGTGGGGACGAGCGTCAACGTGGGGGTCGAAGTCATTTCCACCAGGGTGGCTGTCCATGTGGCGGGCGGCTGGATCTGGGTGATGGTTGCCGTTGGCAGTGCATTGCGTGAGGGCGCAAATGGGTTATAGGAAGCGTCAGGTGAAACGAATACAGCCAGGAAATACGCCCCAATGCACAGGGTGATTAGCAGGGTGAGAATACTCATCATGTCCCACATGTCGAGCTTCGTGGGGGCTTTTGCGGGCTTGGGAGAATCGTCGTAATCGTATTGGCTCATGGGTGAGACTCCAGGGTCGGTTGGAAAATTCTATGGCGCAAGGGTGATATCACTTTTTTCGCGCTGTTCCGCGATCCACATTTGCAGGGCGCGTTCCTGCATGGCAAGCAGCGCATCGGGTGAGAGCGGATGTTCGGCGCGTTCAAGAGCTTTGAAAATATGGAAACCGGCTTCAGTGGAAATGATTCCGCTTATGTTACCGGCTTGCAGGGCAAAAACGGCTTCGTCTGCTTTGGGGTCGAGCAGGTAACCTTGCGGCACCCAGCCCAACTCACCGCCAGTGACCGGGTCATACTGCGCGGCAAGTTCATCGAAATCGGTTCCGGCGCTCAATTCAGCCAGCGCCGTTTGCGCATCCGCCTCATTATAGGTCAAAATCTGGCGCAGGTGAATTTGCTCCACAGAGGTTGGCACAGCCGCAATGATGTTGTCACGCATCCATGCCGCTTCAATGGAGCGTTTCAATGCGAGTCGGAAGGAAGCATCGTCATACCCGTTGGCAGTCATCCACTGATTGAACGCCTCGGCGCCCCCAACCTGACTCACCAACGCATCGATCCGTGACTGAAGGTCTGCCTCGGTCACTTCGAAGTTTTCCTCCCTCGCAGCTTGACTCAACAACACCTGCGCGATCATATCCTCAAGGACGATTTTGTTGGCATCTTCATCTGTAAAGGAAAGCCCTAGCGCAGTTTGGGCGGCTTTATAGCGTTCTAATTCTGCCTCGAACTCGGCAATGGTGATGTACTCTCCATTGACCACAGCCGCCGAAGGCGGGGGAGTGGGTGTGGGAGGCAAAGGTGTGGCAGTCGGCTCGGAAGGGGTGGGCGTGCTTGAAGTCCCGAAGGAAGCGCAGGCAGTTACCCCTACAGCGAGGAACACAGTCAAAAGGATCTGTTTGAATTGCATTCGCAAAATTATACCCGTTCCATAAATTTAAAAAGTAGGGGTGGTCGCCCCACAAAAACGAAAACCCCTCTCCCGTTTTGGGAGAGGGGCAGGGGAGAGGGCGATTTAGTAATCCATGCCCATGCCGCCAGGAGGCATGGCAGGAGCCTTGTCCTTCTCGGGCATGTCGGTGATCAACACATCGGTGGTGAGGATCATCGCGGCGATGGAAGCGGCGTTCTCGAGCGCGCCGCGCACAACCTTGACCGGGTCAATGACGCCAGCCTTGATCATGTCGGTGTATTCGTCGGTGAGGACGTTGTAACCGATGTTCGGGTTCTTCTTCTCAGCAGCGGTGCGGCGGACGGTGTCGATGATGACGGAGCCATCCTGCCCAGCGTTGGAAGCCAACTTGCGGATCGGGGCTTCGAGCGCCTTCTTGATGATGTTGATACCAACCTTCACTTCTTCAGCTTCTTCAGCCTGAGCCTTGGCGAGCTTGTCGAGTTTGGTGGAGGCGTTGATGAGGGAGATTTCGCCGCCGGGCACGATGCCTTCTTCAACCGCGGCGCGGGCAGCGGAGAGGGCATCTTCAACACGGTGCTTCTTTTCCTTCATTTCGGTTTCGGTGGCAGCACCCACGCGGATGATGGCGACGCCGCCGCTCAACTTGGCGAGGCGTTCCTGCAGCTTCTCGCGGTCGTAGTCGCTGGTGCTCTTGTCGATCTCGATGCGGATTTCCTTGATGCGGGCTTCGATGTCAGCCTTCTTGCCTTTGCCGCCGACGATGGTGGTGTTTTCCTTGTCGGAAACAACCTTCTCGGCGCGACCAAGGTCTTGAATGGTGACGGATTCGAGCTTGCGTCCCATTTCTTCGGTCACAACCTGACCACCGGTGAGGACAGCGATATCCTGGAGCATGGCCTTGCGGCGATCGCCAAAGCCGGGGGCTTTGATAGCGAGCACATTGAGCATGCCGCGGATCTTGTTGAGGATGAGGGTGGCGAGCGCTTCACCATCGACATCTTCGGCGATGATGACCAGTTCGCGCTTGCCGAGCTGGACGAGCTTCTCGAGCAAAGGAACGATGTCCTGAGCAGCGGAGATCTTCTTGTCGTAGATCAGCACATAGGCGTCGCTGATCTGGGCTTCCATGTTCTCAGCGCTGGTGATGAAGTAGGGGGAGAGGTAACCGCGGTCGAACTGCATACCTTCGACGAATTCGGTTTCGAACTGCATCGTCTTGGATTCTTCGACGGTGATAACGCCATCCTTGCCGACCTTGTCCATCACGTCTGCAATGAGCTGACCGACTTCTTCATCCGCGGCGGAGTTGGTGGCCACGGAAGCAATTTCTTCCTTGGTATCGATCTTGACGGAGTTCTTCTTGAGTTCAGCCACAATGGTTTCGGTGGCAAGTTCAATACCGCGCTTGAGCAGCATCGGGTTGTAACCAGCTTCGAGCGCCTTCAAACCTTCATTCACAATGGCGTGAGCCAAAACGGTGGAGGTGGTGGTGCCGTCACCGGCGATGTCGTTGGTCTTCTGGGCGGCTTCCTTGAGGAGCTGCGCGCCCATGTTCTCGAACGGATCTTCGAGTTCGATTTCCTTCGCCACAGAAACACCGTCGTGGGTGATGGTGGGGGAGCCGAACTTGCGATCGACAGCCACGTTGCGTCCCTTGGGACCGAGGGTGGCGGATACCGCATTTGCGACGACATTCATGCCGTTCTTCAGCTTGCGGCGGGCTTCTTCGGAAAATACCAGTTGTTTCGCTGCCATAGTTTCACTTCCTTTGTGTAGTTATCTGTCATTGCGAGGGCGATAGCCCGAAGCAATCTCATGAGACTGTTTCGCCACATTTGTGGCTCGCAGTGACGGGTGTCTTATCCAACAATTCCGAGAATATCGCTCTCGCGCAGGATGAGCAGTTTCTTGCCATCCATCTTCACTTCGGTGCCAGAGTACTTGGCGAACAGAATGGTATCGCCAACCTTCACGTCCATGGCGATGCGATCACCATCTTCATTGCGGTCACCAGGACCTGCCGCCAACACCTTGCCCTGCTGGGGTTTTTCCTTTGCGGTTTCGGGAAGGATAATGCCGCTTGCGGTCATTTCCTCTTGTTCAACGGGCTCAACCAGCACGCGGCTGCCGAGGGGTTTGAACGAAACATTGTTCTTTGCCATTTGATGCCTCCTGTATAGGGTTTAATTTTTTGAATAATCACAGAATTAGCACTCAATCTTGCTGAGTGCTAATGGCTATCTTACACACTTAAAAAGTCAAAGTCAAGGGGATATATAAAAATTCTTACAAACTTCTGATGACAGGGCTTCGACTGTGCTCAACCCCGCTTCAAACCCCGGCTTGGGGCTGTTTCCCCGCCCAAGCTTGGAACTGCGCCTGAAACTAACTTGCTCTGGGAAGGAGGCTCCCCTTCCCAGAGACGTTTGAATCAAGGCGTCGGCGTGGATGCAGGCATCATGGTGGGTTCTACAGTTGGGGCGGAGTCTGAGCCGGTGTCCGTCGTCTCTGGCGAGAACGAGCAGATGGCGCGTACAACACCCATATCTGCGGCGATGTTCGGGTCTTCGATATACTGCGAGGCTTCAATAATGGATGCGATCTCCAACGCCTGCGGGCAGTAATTGACTTTGGGTGTACTTAAAGCCGCCAACTCGGAGGCGTACACGTCATAGTAATAAACAGTGCTTGCGTCCAGCGGCAGACCCTCAACGGTGGCTTCTACATCATTGGGTCCACACCCGCCGCGCCCGTCGCAAGACTCTGCTCCTGAACAGCCTTTGATGGCGCATTTGAATGCAAGGATACCCGTCTCGTAGTTACGGTTCTTGTGATACAACACGCCCAACTCACCGTACAAGACCGGGTTCGAAGGTTCGTACTCAATGGCGCGTTGAATGTTGCGAATGGCAATGAAGAACTCACCCATTTGCGAATACGTGCGGGCAATGGAGATGTATGGGGCAGGGTCGCGTACCCCCAATTGCTGGTTGATGCGTGCCGCCTGAGCGAAATACTCCAACGACTTTTCAAAAAGCTGGCGTTGTACTTCCTCATTTGGGCTTTCAAAGGCGAGGCGGCGGTAGCCCGCTCCCACACGCAGGTAGAGGAAGGTCAGGTTGGGGGCGATGGCGATAGCACGGTCATAGGATTCGATGGCAAGGGCATATTCGCCCAACGACTCGAGCACATATGCGTTGACACGGTGTACGTCCATCAGGCTGGGGTCTGCTGCCAGAGCCTGCTCAATGACTTGCTGTGCCTGTGTCCATTTTTGTTGATCCACGAGCACTTCGGCATAAAACGCCTGGGCGAGGACGTTGGTGTTGTCCAACTGAATGGCGCGCACGGCTTCCTGCTCTGATTTTTGCAGAAGAGCTTGTCTCTCACGATCATCCGCGGTGTAGGATGCCTTCCAGTTCAGGGCGAAGGCGAGCACGGCATGTGCGTCGCTGCTATCGGGGTTGAGTTCCACGGCTTTTTCTGCCGAGGCAATCGCCTCTTCCAAACGGGCGAGGATATCTTCGCGCTGTACGATCAATGCAGTGGAATAAGTTTGCACACGTGAGAGTTGCGCCCATACCTGGGCATTGGTCGGGTCGACCACAGTTGCTTCGCGGTAGGCTTCGATGGCGGCGTTCAACTGCCCGGCGGTGAAGTTTGCATCGCCTTCGAGCGTATAGGATGCGGCAAAGCGGGTGGGTGTGGGGGTGGGCAGGAAGAGCGGCTTTACATCACCCTGCTCCACCGAGCGGATGAGCCAAATGCCTGCCAGAATGAACACGACGATGAAGAACGTACGATAGACACTAACCTCTTCTCTTCGGCGGAAGAGGGTTGTTCGGCGGTTGTTGTAGATGTTCATGGTGTGGGTGTGGCTTCAGGTTCGGGGGTAGATTCAGCCGTCGCCGTGGTTTGAGGCGTATCCAAATTCTGTTGGCAGCGGTTGACGATCTCGTTGGCGTTTTCCACGGCAAGTTCATCGGCTGGGATGCGCGAGATGATGAGCTGGGCGATCTGCAAGGCTTCACCGCATTGGTCAGTGCGCGCCAGTGCCAACCCGTAGGTAAAGTAGTATTCGGCAATGCGCGGCGCGTTCGGCACAAGGTTGATGACTTCCATTTCGTTACCGTCCTGTGAGAGACCACCCTTGACCACATACGAAAGTTCCTGAATGGCTTCGGGCCAGTAGGCGTTACGGTAGTACATCACACCCAGGTTGCCGCGCAGATTGGTGTCGGAGGGGTTGTTCGTTACAGCAGATTCGGCGAATTGCAGCGCCTTGCCGTATTCACCGATGGTGGCGTAGGTACGTGAGAGCAGCAGGTCGGGGTTGGGGTCTTGCGGGTTGAGCGCATCGGCACGGGTGAAGGCATCCACCGCCTGGTCGTAAATTCCGAGAATGCGGTAGTTACGTCCCTTGGCAAGATACAAGTCGGCAATGTTGGGGTTTATGGCGAGCGCGGCTTCATATTCTTGAATGGCTTCCTCGTAGTTGCCGGTGGCTTCGAGCACATATCCGCGCGCACGGTGGGTTTCCAGCAGGTCGGGTGCGAGCGCCTGCGCCACACGCGATTCTTCGATGGCTTTTTCAACGCCGTCGAAGGAACCCAATCCGCTGTAATACGAGTCGATCAAGTTCTCCACATAGTAGGCATGGGCGAGGGCATTGTTCGGGTCTAGTTCAAGTGCGCGTTTAATGCTGGATTCGGCTTCGATGTATTCACCCTGAAAGTTCAGCGCCCATCCACGAACGGCATGTGCCATGGAACTGCTTGGGTTCAGCAACAGAGCATCCTCTGCGGAAGTCTGCGCTTCCTTATATTGACCGGCGAACGCAAGTGTTCGCGCCAGCATGATATGCGTGGCGGGGTTGTTCGGGTCCGATACTATGGCACTTCGATAGGCATCTGCCGCGGGAATCAATTTTCCCTGGCTAAAGAGACTCTCAGCATTGGCAATAAAGGTTTCTGCAGAAACGGTGGGGGTCGGCGAAGGCACACCCAACGGATCAATATCTGCAACGACATAGCGGTTCACGTATGCAGCTGCCAGAACCAGCAGGCTAAGCAATATAATGCGGAACCAGTTTGGACGGCTCCGGCGTTTGTTCATACTCCATTTACTTCCTCTGAGATACATATTTTCATATTACCATCCGCATAAAAACACAGTCAAGCAAAGGGGCTTGGTTCTAATTTGCTTCTTATGCGGTTGATGCATTTTTGCGGTTTTTAGCGGATTTTTCGCGATTGGAATATGCTACAATCCCGCCATGCAATTTGAGGTTTTCACCCTCCTTCCCGAAGTTTTCCCTTCCTATCTTGATACCAGCATACTCAAACGCGCCCGCGAACGGGGATTGATCTCCGTCAACGTTCATAACATCCGCGACTACACCCACGATAAACATCACACCACCGATGACCAGCCCTACGGCGGTGGCGGCGGAATGGTGATGAAACCGGAACCGGTTTTCGAAGCAATTGAAACTGTTTTAGGGATTGCTTCGCCTCCTTCCACGCCTGAGCCTGATTTTCAAGTCCCAGTCATTTTGCTTACGCCGCAAGGGCGGGTCTTCAATCAGTCGATTGCAAAAGAGCTATCGCAGTATAAAAAGATCGCCCTCCTCTGCGGACGCTACGAAGGCATCGACGAACGCATCCGCGAAAATTTGGTCACCGATCAAATTTCCATTGGCGATTATGTGCTGACCGGCGGCGAACTGCCCGCGCTCATCCTGATCGATGCGGTCTCGCGTCTCCTGCCGGATGTGCTTGGCGACCCCACCGGCGCAGAGGACGACTCACACGCCATGGGCTTGTTGGAATATCCGCACTACACCCGTCCGCCTGAGTTTCGCGGCAACCGTGTACCCGACGTGCTGCTTTCCGGCGACCACAAGAAAATAGATAAATGGCGCAGGGAGCAAGCACTCCTCCGCACTTTCCAGAAACGCCCCGACATGCTCGAAAAAGCAGACTTGACTGAAGCAGATAAAAAATTCATCCAAAGCCTAAGGCATGCCCTGAATAACATTGAAGGGTCAAAAGTTGAATGACCTTCGACCTTTGAATTTCAACCCGTGACGTTCGACGTATAACCATCAGACCCACACTCGGAGGAATTTATGTCATCAGCGAGATTGAATTACGGCAAGACCTTTCTGCTCGGTTTCGGCTTTTTTGGTGTCAGTGTGATCTGGGGCGTGTATAACGCCTTCGTCCCCATCTTTCTTGCCGATAAGTTCGACCTTTCTCCCGCTCTGATCGGCTTTTTCATGACGCTTGATAACATTGCGGCATTGTTCATTCAACCGCCTGTGGGCGCCTGGTCGGATAAACTGCGCACCCCAATGGGACGGCGCATCCCCTTCCTTTTGGTTGGCGCGCCCATCACCGCGTTGGCATTCGGTCTTATTCCCATTGCGGCAGTGCTGCCGTTGTTCGTGGCTTGTACCAGCACCTTGCTGCTCAGTGCGGCACTGTGGCGCACACCAGTCGTGGCGCTCATGCCCGATATCACCCCTTCTGAATTCCGTTCGCAGGCAAATGGAATCATCAACTTCATGGGCGGCATTGGCACCATCGTCGCGTTGCAGACGGGTGGACTGCTCTACAAGATGAGTCCCAACTTCCCCTTCTGGCTGGGGTCGGGTCTGGTTTTGCTGGCGGTGCTTGTTGTTTATTTCTTTATCGAAGAGCCCAAAGAATATGAAGAGACAGGTGGACAACCCGGCATGTTTGCCAGCCTCAAAGACGTTTTCAACGATACCGATAAAAGCGGTCTGCGCATTTTGCTGGCGATCTTCTTCTGGTTCCTTGGCTTTTCTGCGGTCGAAACCTTCTTCACACTTTACGCCAAGAATCACCTTGGCTTGAACGAAGGTGACGGCGCGACTCTGCTCTCCGTGCTGCCGTTGTTCTTCGTTTTATTCGCCATCCCCTCCGGGTATGTGGCTGGCAAACTCGGGCGCAAGACCACCATCTCGATTGGTTTGGTCACCATCACCATCATGCTCGTCCTGCTTTACATCACCCCCGCCGACGCCCTGCTAACCGGCATTGCCCCGCTTCCGCTGGTGGGCATTCCGTTGGTGGAGGGCGGCGCGCGCATGCTCACACTGGCGGGCGTTCTGCTCATCCTCGGCGGCATTGGCTGGGCGTTCATCAACATCAACTCCCTGCCCATGATCGTGGACTTGACCACGTCTGCGCGCATCGGCACCTACACCGGGCTTTACTATTTATTCTCCACACTGTCCGCCATTGTCGGTCCAAACATGAACGGTTGGGCGGTACAACTGACCGACGGGAACTACAACATCATTATGCTGATCGCACCGTTCTT
>JBAIYF010000071.1:0-2189 GCA_037916115.1 Anaerolineales bacterium | reverse complement strand
TGCCCCGATAGGAGGGGTTCTTATAATGCTCGATGATCACTTCACGGTAGAGGTCATCCATAATTATCCGAACATTTCCTTCACTTTATACAGACCTTTCACCAACATGTCCACTTCCTCTTTTGTGGAATACAGATAAAAGGAAGCACGGCTGGTGGCAGGGATGCCAAATTTTTCATGAAGCGGCTGGGCGCAATGATGACCTGCCCGAACAGCAATGCCATCCTGATCGAGAATCTGCGCCACGTCATGCGGATGTATGCCTTCCATTGTGAAGGCAGCGACGCCACCCTTTTTATCGGCAGAAGGACCGAATAACTTCACGCCGGGAATCTCTTCCAGACGGTCAAGCGCATATTCGGTGATCTCGTGTTCATGCGCGGCAATATCGCTCATACCCACATTTGTCAGATAATCCACCGCCGCACCCAAGCCGATGGCTTCGGCAATGGCGGGCGTGCCCGCCTCGAACTTGTGCGGAAGCGAATTCGCACGAAAGGAACGAAGTTTCACTTCCTTTATCATATCGCCACCTCCGAGGAAGGGCGGCATGGCTTCAAGCAAGGCAGATTTTCCATACAAAACGCCGATGCCGGTAGGACCGCACATTTTATGAGCTGAAAAAGCGTAAAAATCCGCGTCGAGGGCTTGCACATCCACAGCGAGATGCGGAACAGATTGAGCACCATCTACAAGCACAACTGCACCCGCCGCATGCGCCAACTTAATGATTTCGCCCGCCGGGTTGATCGTGCCCAAAACGTTGGACATGTGTGTGAATGAGACCAGTTTCGGGGTCCGGTTGAGAAGCGCTTTGTAAGCATCCAGATCGAGCAACCCATCCTCGGTCACGGGGATGAATTCCAACTCAATGCCGCGTTCCATCTGAAGCATGTGCCAGGGAACGAGATTGCTATGGTGTTCCATCTCGGTCAAGATGACCAGATCTCCCGCTCTTAAGTTCGCACGCGCCCAGGAGTAAGCAACGAGGTTGATCGACTCCGTCGTATTGCGGGTGTAAATGATCTCACGTGATGAAGCCGCATTGACAAACTTCGCAATGCGTTCGCGTGCGCCTTCATAGAGAGACGTTGCTTCTTCCGCCAGTGTATGCACGCCACGATGGATGTTCGCGTTCGAACGGCGATAATAATCATTCATCGCCTCGATCACCTGCACGGGTTTCTGCGATGTCGCCGTGGAATCAAGATAGATCACGCGCCTGCCATTGGCAGTTTCACGGTCGAGAATCGGAAAATCTTTACGAATATCGTTGAGGTTCAGGGTCATGTAAATCGCAAGTCAACTAAAAAAATTGTTGATTAATAGTCCGGGATGATATCTTTTTTCAATGCCGGTTTCTTACCGGTCGTCCCCGGGCGGATATGCTCCGAGTTCAACGGGTACCAAAGGATGCGGTCAGGCACCATCCAACCATCGGTCAAAAAGACATTCGAGCGGAACTGCACCGCCACCATCTTATTATCTACCTGCACCACAATGCCCTTGATCCAGCCGCGCACACGGTCACGTCCCTTTTCATGATCGCAGAACACTTCCACGGTATCGCCCACTTCAAAGGCATACTCAGGACGTGGAGCCTTCATAAAATTGAACGGAGCCGAATTCCCGCTGCTAGAGGATTGCTTCCTGACAACCGGTTTTACAGGCTGACGAATCTGGTTCGATAAATTAATGGTGCGGGTCACCTCAACAGGTTTCTCAGCGAATTCCACTTTCTTCTTTAGTTTAGGTGAAGCACTGGCTGGTTTCGCATCAGCATGGCTCGTAGACACCGCCTTAACAACCTTCTTTGAAGCCGTAGCCTTTGTTTTCTCAACCGCCTTTTTGGCTTTTGGCTTTACAACCACCGTTTTTTTCGACGCCTTGCCCGCCGTTGATTTTGATTTTGACTTGGTCTTGGATTTCACAGCCATTTTAATTACCTCAAAATTGAGACGCCCTCCGCCTCATTCCTACGGGATACCTGTCTCAGCACTTCAGAGAGTTTCCCTGGTTGACAACGCTCTCGCTGGAGCCAAGCCCCAGCGAGAGTAAAAAACTTACGCCGTCAGTTTGATCTGGATCGCCTGCTGGAAGCGTTCACGTACACCTTCAAACGGAATGCGCTGCATGATGGGGTCAAAGAAGCCCTCCACCACCAACTGCTCGGCTTCCTTTTGCGGAAT
>JBAIYF010000070.1:0-2266 GCA_037916115.1 Anaerolineales bacterium | reverse complement strand
ATTTGCACGGACGCTACAATCTGGAAGTGATCGATCTATATCAAAACCCAAAATTGGCGGAGGGCGAACAGATCATTGCAGCGCCGACCCTGATCAAGAAGTTACCGCTGCCGCTGAGCCGCGTCATTGGCGATATGTCTAAGACCGAACGGATATTGGTAGGACTGGACTTAAAGAAATATTAATTTTTGGAATGTGAAGTAAAACCTGAGACTGAGTACGCCATGCCTAATAAAAAAAGTAAGACCCTAAAACAATTAGAGGTTGAGAATGAGGAACTACGCACCCGGTTAGATGAAGCCGAAGAAACGTTGCGGGCCATCTTGAGCGGGGAAGTGGATGCGCTGGTGAGATCCGGCTCACACGGTGACCAGATATTCACTCTCAAAAATGCGGAGTTCCCCTATCGCGTGTTGATTGACAACATGAGCGAAGGCACACTGACCATCACACTGGAGGGCACAATCCTGTATGCCAATCGGCGCTTTGCCGAGATGCTCAAAACTTCGCCTGAAAAGGTGGTTGGATCCACTATTGGCGCTTGGTTCGCATCTGACAGCAAATGGGCTATTCGTGAAATTCTGCAAAAGAGCAACGAATCCAAGCGCATGGAAAATCTGAAGCTGGCTGTCGGTGATGGTTCCCAGATCGATATCTTTCTTTCAGCGTCTCCATTGTCGATCGAAGATATGCCGGATGCCATCTCCATTGTGGTGACGGATATTACCGAGCGTAAACATGCAGAAAGAGTATTGCAAGAGAGCGAGGAGCGTTTTCGTTTGGGGTTCGAGAATGCTAACATCGGTATGTGTCTTGTTGATCTACAAGGCAGGCTGACGAAGGTCAACGACCAGATGTGCAGGATGTTTGGTTATGGCCGGTCAGAATTGGAAGGCATGACCGTCAATGATATTGCGGATCCTGACTACAAGGATGTCAGTTTGAACTTTATCGAGGCGGCTGAAACTGGCAATACTGACCATGCCGAATTTGAAAAAATCTATATTCATAAACAAGGCCATCGTGTTCACGGGCGGGTATCCAGTTCCCTGATCCGAGATGCCTCAGGCAAGCCGCTGTATTTTATTTCGCATGTGATGGATGTTACCAGACAGAAGCAGAGCGAGGCGGCTCTGCGCGAAAGTGAAGACAAGTTCAAATATGTGTTTGAGCATTCCATTGTTGGGAAGTCTTTGACGTTGCCCTCCGGAGAGATCAATGTCAACCAGGCGCTTTGCGATTCGCTCGGTTATAAACCGGAGGAACTCCAAAATAAAAAATGGCAGCAGATTACCCATCCCGATGATATTGAAATGACGCAAAGAGAGATGGATCTTATCCTTTCCGGCGTCAAGGATTCATCTCGTTTCACGAAACGATATCTTCGTAAAGATGGCTCAGTTGTGTGGGCAGATCTTTATTCCTCCCTTCGCCGCGATGAGGAAGGAAAGCCGCTTTACTTTATATCTTCCATGGTGGATATCACTGAGCGCAAACGCGCCGAGGAGGCATTACGCGAAAGCCAAGCGTTATATCGATTATTGGCTGAGCATTCTTCGGATGTTGTCACCCTCATCGATCCCGCTGGAAAAGTGAAATATGCTTCGCCTTCCACCTATTATCGGCTGGGCTATACCGAGAGCGACTTATTGGGTCTCGATACCCCGGGCATCCTCCTGCACGTTCATCCGGATGACCGCGAACGCATCGGTTTTGAGATCAAGCGTGGGCGGGACCTTAAACTGCCAGAAAGTCGTTATGAATATCGGCTTCGAAATAAACAGGGGAACTATATTTGGGTGGAGGATATCCTAAAACGGGATTTTGATGAGCACGGCGAATTTTTGCAAACCATTGTCAATTCGCGTGATATCACCGCGCGTAAAGAGGCCGAGGTCAGGATACTGCACCTCAACCGTCTGTATGCCACCATCAGCCAGATCAATCAGGCGATCGTATACTCCACCGACCGTCAGACCCTGCTGGCTGAGATCTGCCGCGTGGCGGTTGAGTATGGGCAATTCCGCATGGCATGGATCGGACTTCTGGATGAAACGGATGGCTGTGTGAAGCCGGTCGTGTTTGCAGGCGAGGAGCAGGGCTACCTAAAAAATATAAGCATCAATATCAGTGATCCGAGTTTGGGCAGCGGACCGACAGGCACAGCCCTGATCGAAGGCCGCACGGTCATTTGTCAGGATATTGCCACTGATCCAAGCATGGTATCCTGGCGTGAACAGGCGCTTCAGCGCGGATATCGTTCTTC
>JBAIYF010000069.1:0-1834 GCA_037916115.1 Anaerolineales bacterium | reverse complement strand
ATGGTGCTTTTTCCGTTGGTGCTGAGGCGGTGCTTTTTTTCCTTCATCACCTTGCTGATCTCGCCAACTGCTTCCTTGAGTTCAGCCCATTGACCGGAAGGGTCGATAAGGTAGATCGCAGTGTAATAAAACCCAAATTCGAATTGTACAAATTTGGCTGCGAGCGGCAGAATGTCATTGATGTCAAGGATGGCGGACACCGCTCTTTCCACCTCATTAATACGTCGGAGTTGAACAGTACGCTCTTGAACCCTGTTTTCAAGATTGGTTCTTTCCTCTTCAAGGGTTTTCAGAGTTGCATCCACTTTTTCCTGCGCATCGGAGAATTGTTTTTCAAGTTGTTGAAACCCGATGATGATCACCACTCCAAACATTACCAGCGCCGCTCCGGCACTGATCCAGTCTTCAAGTGTGGCAGGGGTGGCGAGTTCGTTCAGCGTGGCGAATTGTCCGTTTAGCATGAGCCACCCCATAAAAACGAACGTAAGAATACTGGCAGCTATTGCTAAAATCCCTGCACGAGGCGAGTGCAGCATGGTGGAAAAAACCACCAAAGCAAGAAAGAAGAAAAGACTGTCGCCCAGAATGCCCAGGCTGATCAATTCGCCCATGGCGAGTACATATGTACTGAAAAGAAATACACTGATTCGGATGTTGTATGAGAATCTAAAGATGGTGGCAATGCCTATCATCAGATAGGTTGAAATAAAAATGCCGTCGATCAACATGCTGTTTGATGCATTGATCGCAGGAAGCAAGGCAATTGCGCCAAAGACTAGAACGCCCAATAAAAGTGGCACAACAAAACGTTCACGCCATAGCTTGTAAATCCGCTCGGTAGTGTCTTTTTCTGGGAGAGGGGTGGGGGGGGATTGTTCCATTTATTTCCTCTCCTCGTCTTCCACATTTGGTTTGACTTGGATTTTTGTAAATCTGGCGCCAGTGACTCTTGCGATTTCACTTGCTGTGGTATGCAAAATGGATTGTATATCGGTCGAGCGGCGTATCTTTGCTGTAATCTCATTGATCAGACGATCACGCTCAGATTGCGCCCGGATCTGTTCCAGCAACCGGGCATTGGCTATGATTGCGGCTAGACTTCCGCCCAGTGTGCCCAGCATTTCCTCATCGTTTTCAGAATAGGCGTCTGTTTGTTCGCTTTCAACATTGATCACACCCAGAATTTCATTGCGATAGATCAATGGAATGGCAAGTTCAGATCTGGTGTTGGGGCTGGTTTCAATATACCGAGGGTCTTCACGAACGTCACGCAGGCGAAGTGGGCGTCGGTGGGCGGCAGCCCAACCCGTGACGCCCTGCCCGATCTCGATCTTCATTTTACTGATATCTTCCGCATACCCAATGGACGCTTTGACTTCAAGCATCCTTTTTTCGCGATCCACAAGCATAATGATTACCCGGTCACCACCGAGTGTTACCTGAAGCCCGCTTACGGCACTTTCCAAGGCTTCTTCAAGGGTGGTGCCAGACGCAGCCGAAGACGTAATGTGATGAAGCAGACGATGTTGCGAGAGATGTTCCTGTGTTTCTGCGAACAACTCTGAATTTTGCACCGCAATTGCCAGCTGGTCAGCCAAAATTCCGAGGCTTTTCATATTGTCTTCTGTGAAGGCGTATGGCTGAGTGCTTTGCACATCAAGAATACCCAACACACGATCAGAAACACGCATGGGGATGGCTGCTTCTGCTCTCGTCTCGGGAAGAAGCGGGTTGGGGTAATAGGTTATATCTTTGGTCGTGTCGCTGACGATCAGGGATTCTCCCTTTCCGCTTACATACCCAACGATAGACTTTGACCCAACGCCGATCTTGT
>JBAIYF010000068.1:0-5835 GCA_037916115.1 Anaerolineales bacterium | reverse complement strand
TTGGTCATTATGTCTCCTTGAGCAATGCCAGCATCACTCTCTCAATCTCATCCCGCACAGCGCGGAAATCGTTCAGGTCATCGGTCAATGCCGGGTCGGGAAAACTGTGATGCACTTTCCGTCCCTTCCCCAACCAGACGGGGCATTCCTCCGCCGCCGAATCACAGACAGTGACGACGAGGTCAAACTCCTGACCTTTGAATTCATCCGCCAATTTGGAGCGTCCTTCATGGTGAATGCCGATCTCCGCCAGCGCCGTCAATGCCTTCGGGTGGACGTACCCTGCGGGCTTCGTCCCTGCGCTGACAGCCTGCCACTCAGCCCCCATCCGCGCATTGACGATGGCTTCCGCCATTTGGGAGCGGCAGGAATTTCCGGTACAGAGGAATAGAACTTTTTTCATATGTTTCTCTCCTTGTTGATGATGTCTGTTCTTTTACCATGACAAAGAGAAAAAAATGTTATCGTCCGGTTAAGGGTTTTCTGTTTCCAAAGCATTTGTAATCCAGGCGGTCACCTCCGCGGGTGCAGGGATGCGCCCATACGAGACAACTTTCTCATTTATCACCAGCCCCGGCGTGGACATAACATCGTATGCCATGATGTCGGGATATTCGGTGACCTTGATCACTTCAACTTCAATTCCCATTTGTTCAACGACTTGATGGGCAATGGCTTCCAATTTTTTGCAGTTGGCACAACCCGAACCAAGGACTTTGATGATTAACATAGTATTCCTTTACAGAACCAAATTGAACAAATAGCCGGTGAAAATGATGGCAATGGCGATCACCACAAAGAACGTGACCAGGAGCGGCATCTTCAAGACGCGCTTGAGAATGACCGCCTCCGGCAAACTCAAGCCGATCACAGACATCATGAACGCCAGTGCCGTGCCGACCGATGCGCCTTTCTCGATCAACGTCCCAACGATGGGGACGATGCCCGCGGCGTTGGAATACAACGGAATGCCGATCAACACCGCCAACGGCACCGACCACCATGCCTGCGCCCCCAAAATGGAGACCAATGCATCTTCGGGCACATACCCATGAATACCCGCCCCCACCGCGATCCCGACCACCACATACAACCAGACCCTGCCAACGATCTCTTTCACCGATTGCCATGCGCGTTCAATGCGGTCTGACCATGTCAATTTTTCATCTGTCACCTTAGTTTTGCGGTGAACCTTCCAGACAAAGTCTGCCACATACCGCTCCATTTTCAGGCGACCGATAATAAAGCCCGCCACAATGGCAACCACCAAGCCCGAAGCGACATACAACCCTGCCACCTTCCAACCGAACAAACCAAGAAGCAGGATGATCGCCACCTCGTTGATCGTGGGCGCCGCGATGAGGAAGGAAAACGTAACCCCAAGCGGAATGCCCGCCTCCACAAATCCGATGAAGAGCGGTACAGCCGAACACGAGCAGAATGGCGTGACAATTCCAAGCATGGCGGCAAAGACATTGCCCAGTCCTTCACGCTTTCCGCCAAGCAAGGCGCGGGTCCGCTCGGGGCTGAAGAAGGTGCGGACAATCGAGATCAAAAAGACCATGCCAGAAAGTAGAAGCAAAATCTTTGGCACATCGTAAAGGAAGAAGGCAACCGACTCGCCAAGCCTCGACTCGGATTCCAAACGAAGCAGGTCGAACGAGATCCAATTTGCAAGCGGTTGGATGAAGTTGTAAGCGATCAGCCAAAGCACAACAGCAAACGAGAGTAAGACAAAGGTCTTTTTCTCAGACTGAGGAACAGAAGGTGAAGTGAGTGTCGTCATGGTTACAAGCTCGAAAGGGATATCAACTCAGGACCACAATGCGGACAGGCGCATGATGGATAGGTCTGTGTATTGATGAGGGAAGAAACAGCATCAGCGGAGAGTCCGCTTTGGGTGGCGGCGGCAATGATCAGGTCTAGCCATGAGGCGCTCTTCAATCGATAGTAGACATAGCGGCCTTCACGCCGATCCTGCAAAATATCCGCCTTGCGAAGCGCCATCAAATGCTGCGAGATGTACGCCTGCCGCCAACCAAGTGCGGCTTCGAGATGGCAGACACACGCCTCGCCTTTGCCGATGGCGACCAAAATGGCGATACGCTGCGGCGAAGCGATCACAGAAAGCGGCGCTGCGATCTTTTTGGATGCATCAAGAATGGGGGGCTTTTTCATATTCAAATGCCTGAATATATTGTAGGCTCGCATTCAAAAAATTGAATGTGACGTTCATCCTGATTAATGACAAAAACCTCCCGCCGCTTCAAACGACGGGAGGTTTGGTTCCAACCATCAGGCGGAGATTACCGCCAGAAATTCTGCGTGAAAGGGATCAGCCGCAAAGCCACATCGAGCAGCAAGCCGAGCATGAAGAGCGAGCCAAAGGCGCGGTTGTTGCGGAAACCAATGGGCGCAAAGTAAAGAGGCCAGCCGCCCTGTCCTTCAGGGAAACCTTCGGGACGGGTTTCAGGCTTGGGCTTGGAAAGAGGCGGAAGGCTCTCGCGCAGGGCGGGCAATGCGAACAGCACGATCAACATTACCGGTGTGAAGAACTTGATCGCAATGAGATAGCCGGTAAAAATGTACGGCAGGATCATCATTGCCATCACGGTGTAACGTGCGGCTTTTTCGCCGATGACCACAGGCAGGGTGTAGATCCTCTTCGCCTGGTCGACCTTGATCTTGTCGATATGCTTGCCAAAGATGACGGTGGTAACGCCGAGCACGTACGGCAGGCTGGCGATGACCACTTCCCATTTCCATTCGCCGCTCAAAACATAATAGCCGCCGCCGATCATCAGCGGACCCCAGACCATGAGTACGGCAACTTCACCGAGAGCCAGTCCCTTGAGGGGCCAGGTGTAGAAAAGAACGAAGAACGAGCCGAGACCGAGCAAGACCCAGGTGGTGCTGCTGAATCCAGTATGCCAGACGAGGTAAATCCCTGCGATCATGGCAAGGATACCAGTGACCACAAAGTAGGTCAGGTGCTGGCGCTGGGTCATCAAGCCGGAGGCAACGGGCTGCGCGCCGTACATGGTTCGGTAGTAGTTGTCCTTGTCCACGCCGCGGACGAAATCGGTGTAGTCGTTGAAGATGTTGTTGCTGGCATGTGCCATGATGAGACCGAATACCAGCGCGAACCACGGCAGGAAGTCAAAGGCGCCGTCGCGCCAGGCAAAAAGCCCAGCCAGTGCAGCGGAGATGAAGGTCATAATGAGCACGGCAGCGCGGGTGGATATGAGCCATTTGGAAATGACATCCAAGGCATCCCATTCCTCCTTGGAGACCTCGGGGATGACATTCAATGCTTTCTTCCACATTTCAAAATTCATGCTACTATCTCCTTATTTTTTGCGTGATTATATCGAATTCAGGCAAAATATTGATATGACCTTATTCCCCCAATTCAGGGATGGATTGCATCGGTTTTCGGTGCGACAGAAGGTTCTCGACCCAAAAGATGACCAACGCGACCCAGACAATGCCAAAACCGATCAGCCGTGTGGTGTCGAAATCTTCCTTATAAACGAACACACCGATCAAGAATTGGATCGTCGGGGCGAAGTATTGCAGGATGCCGATCATGTTCAGGGGAATCTCTTTGGCGGCAGAGGCGAACATGAGAAGCGGAATGGTCGTGACCACACCTGCGCCGATGAGAAGCAGGTCTACTACAACGCCATCATGCAGGAAGCCCGCGGTTCCATTCGCCTGCACGATGATGAGGTAGACCAAAGCCACAGGGAAGACGATGCCTGTTTCGAGAGTCAAGCCGAAGACAGAGCCAAGAGGCGAGAGCTTTTTTACCAATCCATACAAGCCAAAAGAGACCGCCAGCGAGAGCGCAATCCACGGCAGACGCCCGTAGGTATAGGTCAGGTACGCCACACCGATGGCTGCAATGACGACCGGCAGCCATTGTAGCGGACGCAGGCGTTCACGTAAAAAGATGACACCGAACAAGACGCTCAATAATGGGTTGATAAAGTAGCCGAGGCTGGTTTCAATGATGAAGCCCGCATTGACGCCCCAAACGTAGATCAGCCAGTTGATGGATAGAAGCACACCCGCAACCGCATAGATCCCCAGGGTTTTGCGGTTGAACGCCACGGCACGGAACTCCTGCCAGCGGTTTGTAATAAAAATGAATGCCAACAGCAGGATGAAAGACCAACTGATGCGATGCCCAAGCAATTGCAGGGCGGGAACGTCGTGCAATAACTTCCAATAGATCGGGAAGAACCCCCATAATGCGTATGCCGCAATACCGTACCAAATGCCTTTATTCATAGTTCTCCATTTTCAGACACAAAAAAAGCCGCAGAGCACAACTTCCTGTTTAGCGGTCTGCGGCTCACAGATGAAGTAACACAAAGGTTGTTCTACAGTTTCCGCATGAACCACTTGCCTGCCGCGATCACTTCCACATCTTCGGCGAATTCACCGGCGGTGGCGTAGCGGTCTGCCGGGTCTTTTGCCATGGCTTTGCCGACCACCTCCTGCCATACCGCGGGCAGGTTGCTTTTGATGGTGCGAATATCTGGCACAGGCAGTTCTACATGGGCATTCACCAGTTCGGTGGTGGAACTGCTGGAAAAGGGCAGTTGACCGGTCAGCAGGCGATAAAGGGTGACGCCCAAAGCATACACATCCGAACGCCCGTCCACGTCCTGCCCCTGCACCTGTTCGGGACTCATGTAAGCGGGTGTGCCCACCAGCCACTCCCCTTCATCATCTGTAAATGATTTTGATTTGGCGATGCCGAAATCGGAGAGAAAGGCTTCACCGGTGGAGTCGAACAAAATATTGGAGGGCTTGATGTCGCGGTGGATGATGCCTTTCTCATGCGCCGCATCGAGGGCGCTTGCCACCCGCGTTAGAATGTGAGCCATGTCGGTTATTTTGACCTCACCCTTGTCGATACGGTCCTGTAAACTCCCACCAGACATGTAACGCATCACAATGTATGGCTGCTGTCCGTGCCAGCCAAAGTCATAGATCGGTACAATGCAGGGATGTTCCAGCGCGGCAATGATCTCGGCTTCATTTTGAAAAAAATCGCGGTACATTTCATCCATTGTGCGGCTGTATATCAACACCTTTACCACAACATGGCGCTGAATGTAGGGGTCTTTTGCGAGAATGATGACCCCCATACCGCCCGTGGTCAATTCACGCTCGATCTCATATCGTCCAATTGTGGTTACGCTCATCTCTTCTCTCCAAAATGATTATTCATCTTCGGGCTGATTCTACTCCCAGTCAATGGGTTGACGCCCTGCAAACCCCGCTTCGATCTCGTGCCAAAACTGGATACGCCCCTCATTGTATTTCCAACACAGATAGACCTCCCTGCCATTCCGCAAAGCGGGAAAATCGATCAAGCCGATCGAAAGGTCTTTGACCTCGATGTTCATATCCTGCAATTTATGAAGAATGGCATCCAGCCTGTCAAAGTCTGGCAGCATTCGGCTAAGTGCCGGGTTGCCGCCATTCCCCGCGGATTTTTCCACCACCGCCCAGATCTCCGGCTGGTGTGCGCGGATGCGCTGGCTGATTTCCATTAACTCCCCTACCATTGGTCGGACGATTTCCAGCTGGTTGTTGGCTTCTGTGGGGGTATAAAACCTGGGCATGCGGGCGAGTATACCCTAACAGAACTATACAGTCTATTTGGGGAACTTTTTGCAAAATCCCAACGTTCATATAAGAGATAGAAAGGAGCATCAACATGAAATCTTCAAATATCTTTCTCGTTCTGAGCTCGATCTTCTTTGCGGTCCTGCCCGCATACCTGGTTTCGAGACGCCCCATGATCTCAGGTAAAGC
>JBAIYF010000067.1:0-1752 GCA_037916115.1 Anaerolineales bacterium | reverse complement strand
GGTCGCGTGAATCCAATAAAGAAGCCGCCTTCACGAAGGCGGCTTCTTTATTTTGCCGGAATTTCAAAATAAAAAACACTTCCGCGCCCTTCTTCACTCTCCACCCAAATTTTCCCGCCATGCGCTTCAACAATATGCTTTGAGATCGAGAGTCCCAAGCCGGTGCCCGAACCAGTGCGGGATGAGTCCACGCGATAGAATCTCTCAAAGATGCGGGATAGACTCTCCGAAGGGATTCCTGCTCCCGTATCCCGCACTGCGAATCGGACTCCGCCTCGAACGGCTTCAACCCCCAGGCAGATGCTTCCCCCGGGCTTTGTGAACTTGACCGCATTATGAATGAGATTCACCAGCACCTGCTCCAGCCTACCTTTGTCGGCTTGAATGTTGGGTAGTCCATCTTCACTTTTTACATCCAACTTCAAATTGGCACGTTCGGCTTGCGTCTTCATGCGGTCTGCTGCCGAATAGAGCAGCTTTCTTGGGGATAGACTTTCAAAGTTCAACTGCACCTGCCCAGACTCAATGCGCGAGAGGTCGAGCAGTTCCTGCGTCATCTGCGTCAATGCATCCACTTCGGTGTTGATACGGTCAAGGAAACGTGGACCAGCCTCCGGGTCCGATAAGGCGCCGTTTTGCAGGGTTTCGGTCAGGGCTTTGAGCGAAGCGAGCGGAGTCCGCAATTCATGTGAGACGTTCGAGATGAAGTCGCGCCGCACGGTTTCGAGTTTGCGCACTTGGGTCAGATCTTGCGCGAGGATCAAACTCCCACCTTCATGTTCGTCGGGGATGACGATGATCTGCAGATACTGTCTGCGCATGGGAATTTCCACCGCCTCGCTTTGGATCTGGCGGGTTTGCTGGCAACGCTTCCATGCTTCGAACAATTGATGACTGCGCACCACTTGTGCAACACTTTGCTGGGTTGGGCTGCTGGTGCCGAAGAGTCTTTCGGCGGCAGGATTGGCAAATTGCACACGCCCTTCGGCGTCAGCGATGATCACGCCGTCTGTGAGCTGGGCGAGCAGGGTAGCGAGGCGCGCATTTTCGGCATGGAGGGTGATGCGTTCTTCGCTAAAGGCGCTTTGCAGGGTGTTCACTGCGCCGGAGAGGGTTTCGATATCTTGAAGGTTGTGCGGGATCGTATTTCTGTTGTGAATGAATTGGGCATACTGGTCGATGCGTTTTCGCAGGTCGAAATAACGCCATGCGAACCAAACAGTTGTGAGAAGAAAGAAAATTAAAAGGATGTAGGGAAGTTGATTCATGTACGAAAATTTTCTTGGGCGGCTTTTTAGCCCTCGAACCGGTAACCGCCGCCGCGCACAGTGACAATGCGTATCGGCTCGCTGGCATCTTCTTCGATCTTTTGGCGGAGCCAGCGCACATGGACGTCGACTGTGCGGCTGTCGCCAATATAGTCCCAGCCCCAAACGCGTTCGAGAATGAATTCGCGCGAGAGCATTTGTCTGCGGTGCTCGGCAAGGAAGAGCAGCAGGTCATATTCTTTGGGCTTAAGCTGCAGTGGTGAGTCGTTGAGAGTTACTTCACGGCGGGTAAGGTTGATGATCAGGTTGCCGAATGTCAATGTTTCGTGAGGTGTCTCTTCGGTTGTTTTGCCCATTTCCTCCCTGAGTAAACGGGTGCGCCGCAGTTGGGCTTTTACACGCGCTGTCAGTTCGCGCATGGAGAAGGGCTTGGTCATGTAATCATCGGCGCCCACTTCAAGACCCACCACACGGTCGATCTCAT
>JBAIYF010000066.1:0-4397 GCA_037916115.1 Anaerolineales bacterium | reverse complement strand
CATCGAGCTGTACATCGAAGCCGAGGGTTTGCAAGGCTTTGGCGAAGTAGCGCGAGTCGTCGGAGAAGAGCGCGTTGGTGAGGTGGGTCTTGCCGTTTGCGAGCGAGGCAATGAGCAGGGCGCGGTTGGTCAACGACTTGGAGCCGGGCACGCGGACGGTGGCATTCAGCGCATGGTTTATTGGGGTAATGCGGAGGGAAGGTGGGAGAGTGAGCATGAAAGAAGAAAGAAGTATCCAGTGATCAGTTACCAGTGAAAGATTGATATTTTGTTTGCGCTTCGTTGAGCAGAGATTCTAGTTTCGCAAAATCGCCAGTGGATAAAGCCGCTTCAAGTTCGGCGAGTTGACTTTGCATGCCGTGAAGGGCGTTGAGCACATTCTCGCGGTTGGATTGCAAGACACCCAGCATCATGGAGGATAAAGTGCCTGCGAGTCGGCTCGTGGACTTGAAGCCGGGTCCGACAAAGGGAGCGACGTCTTCGGGGGTGGTGCGTGCGAGTGCGGATGAGATCAGGAACGGCAGGTGGCTCGTGGAGGCGAGGATGCGGTCGTGGTCTACGGCGTTGAGCGTTTTGCCTTTGGCGCCAAGTGCTTCGATGATCTGATTGGCGGCGGAGAGGGCGCGGGGTGATGTGCGCTCCAGCGGGGTCAGCAAGAAAGGCGCGGCGTAGTAGAGAGTCCGTTCGGCGTTGGCGAGCGAGAGTTTTTCCTTGCCGCAGATGGGATGTCCGCCGATGGGGTCGAAGCGTTCGGGCAGGTTTGCCATCGCTTCGACGACCAGTCGTTTTGTAGAGCCCAAGTCCATGACGATGCAGGGATGAGAAATGGTACGTGGTAATTGGTTAATGAGTGCAAGGATAGCAGGAACTGGTGCAGCCAGAATAATTAAATCAACTTCGGGTGGAAGTTTGGCGGGATCGCTGTCGGCGTAGTCTACGATATGTTGAGACAGAGCAAGCTCGAGCGTGGGAAGATGCGAGTCGATGCCGTACAGGGCGGCACACTTGCCCCTTAATCCCAATGCCAGCGAGCCGCCCATCAAGCCCAATCCGATGATGGCGATCTTTGATTCGGAGAGTGTAAAGTCGGGTTCGGTCATAAGTGGTAGGTTGGTAAATTGGTAGATTGGTAAAGACCAATTCCTAATCTACTAATTTACCAATGTCCGATCGACCGCCTCTGCCACGGCTTTGACCTGCTTCACCATTTTGGCAAAGGCTTCGGGTGTGAGTGATTGCTTACCATCAGAGATGGCGTGCGGCGGATCTTGATGGACTTCGACGATGAGACCGTCGGCGCCTGCAGCAACGCCTGCACGAGCGATCGCGGAGACATACGCTGCATCGCCGGTGGAGTGAGAGGGATCAATGACGACAGGAAGGTGTGTAAGTTTTTTGAGCACAGGCACGGCATTGATGTCGGTGGTGTTGCGCGTGGCGGTTTCAAAGGTGCGGATACCGCGCTCGCATAGGATGACCTTGTGATTGCCGCCGTTGAGGATGTATTCGCTTGCCATCAGCATTTCTTCGATGGTGGCCGACATGCCGCGCTTGAAGAGGACAGGTGTGCGGGTTTCGCCAAGGGCACGCAGCAGATTGAAGTTCTGCATGTTGCGCGCGCCGAGTTGAAAGATATCCACATATTTTTCCATCATGGGAATTTGCGAAACCGCCATCACTTCCACGACGATGGGCAGACCGGTCTTCTCGCGCGCTTCTGCCATGTATTCGAGACCTTCTTCACCAAGACCTTGGAAGGCATACGGCGAGGTGCGTGGCTTGAACACGCCGCCGCGCAAAGCGTTCGCGCCTGCTTCTTTGACGGCTTGCGCGATCTCAAGAATTTGAGCGCGACCTTCCACCGAACATGGACCGGCGATAATGGGCACTTCTGTGCCGCCGATGGTGAAACCGTTGAACTCGATCACAGAGTCATGTTCATGGAATTGGCGTGACGCCAGTTTATACGGTTTGGAAATGCGCTGCACTTCGAGCACGCCGGGGAAGGCTTCGAAGGTTTCTTTGAGGACGTAATGCCCGTCTCCGACGGCGCCAATGATGGTTTGCTCCACGCCGTAAATGGGATGCGCCGAAAGTTTGTGACTTTCCACGGCTTTGATAACCGCGTCGATCTGTTCCTTGGGTGCGCCGGGGCGCATAATGATCATCATGATGGTTCGAGTTCCTTTTGGTGGTGTTTTGTTACTTAGTAAATTGGGGATTGGCAAAACGGTAAATTAGGGATCGGTAGATTGGTAAATTAGTTACCAATCTACCAAGTTACCAATACCCCTATACCTACGCCCAACCTTGCTTGGCACCTTCGCCTTGCTGCACGGTAGCGAGTTTACGTCCCATCACTTGGGCGATCCGACCGACCTGCTTGACCATGGCAGCAAAGGACTCGGGTTTGAGAGACTGTCTGCCATCGGATACCGCTTTCGCCGGGTCGGGGTGGACTTCCACAATGAGTCCATCAGCACCAGCGGCAACACCCGCTCGGGCAATAGCGGCGACAAATTCGGAATAACCGGTCGAATGGCTGGGGTCAAGAATCACGGGCAGATGCGTGAGACTCTTCAACACAGGCACCGCATTGATATCGGTTGTATTGCGCGTGGACGTTTCAAATGTGCGAATGCCGCGCTCGCATAACATCACACGCTTGTTACCGCCCGCCAAAATGTACTCGGCAGACATAAGCAGTTCTTCCACTGTGGCGGAAAGTCCGCGCTTGAGCAACACAGCGGTGCGAGTCTCGCCGATGGCACGCAGCAGGTTGAAATTCTGCATGTTGCGCGCACCCACCTGCAGCACGTCCACATACTTCACCATCAAATCCAACTGCACCTGCGACATGATCTCCACCACGATCGGCAGACCGGTCTTCTCACGCGCTTCAGCCAGTAATTCAAGACCTTCTTCGCCAAGTCCCTGAAAGGAATAAGGGGATGTGCGTGGCTTGAAGACCCCGCCGCGCAGCGCGGACGCGCCCGCCTCTTTCACGGCGATAGCTGTTTCAATGATCTGTGAGCGGCTCTCCACCGAACAAGGACCGGCGATCACGGCGATCTCCTCGCCGCCCACGTGGAAACCATCCAGCGGAATCCGCGAGTCTTCGGGGTGGAACTGGCGCGAGGCAAGTTTGTACGGCTTGGTGATGCGTTGCACGGCTTCGACACCGTCATAGCCTTCGAACATCTCGGTCGGCATATTGTGCGTCTCGCCAATGGCGCCGATAATTGTCGCTTCAACGCCTTGCGAAAGGTGCACACTCAACCCGGCGGCTTTCACCGCGGCGATCACAGCCTCGGTCTGCTGGGGGGTGGCATTGGTTTTCATAATGATCATCATAGGTTCTTCTCCTAAATTAAGTTACAAGTTACAGGTTGCAAGTTGCAGGTTGAAGGTTACAGGTTGATAAACTTTCAACCTGCAACCTTCAACCGACCTTACTGTGCAGCGACCAGGTCGGGTCTCAATTTCACGGCATCGCGCAAATAGATGTGCTTGATCTCGCTCTGCGGGGTGTCCGTGTTCCAATGCACCAGCACGCGGATGACCTTCTGCAAAGCACCCGGCACGGGAATTTCCCGCGCGCACATCATCGGCACCATGCTCCAGCCCATTTGGCGGGCAGCCTGCGCCGGGAAGGTGGCAGTCAGGTCTTCGGTCACGGTGAAGATGGCGCTGCCGATATCCTCGGGCTTCATGCTGGCATTCTCTTTCACAATAGCTTCCAGCAGTTCACGAGTGGCTTGCAAGATCGTCTCTGCTTCATCCTCTGCGACGGTGGTTGCGCCGCGAATTCCACGAATTGACATAAGTTCTTCTCCTAATATTGCAGGGGCGACCCTTCAGGGTTTATCAAGCACTTTGACGACCCTGGCGGGTCGCCCCTACGGAATGAGGTAATAAAAAAGAGCGAGACCGTGTGGTCTCGCTCTTTTTGCATACAGATTGATGTTCTCTGTCTACTTAAGCGCCGCCACCAGCAACCGGGCTCCGGAAACCGTAATAAAAGTAAAAGCTAAACCAGCGGGTGGACTTAAGCATGTTGGGCGCTATTCTATGCATGGAGGGCGATTGAGTCAAGGGGCAGATTTTAAGATAACGATGGACGACAGACCATTGACCATCGAAAACTCATCGTCCATTGTCCGCCGTCTATCGTCCGCCAAAGAGTATAATCACCTCGTATGTCCATTCTTTCAGATAAACACATCCTCCTTGGGGTGACCGGGTCTATTGCGGCGTACAAGGCGGCAGACCTGGCTTCCAAGTTGACACAGGCAGGGGCGAAGGTGGATGTGATTCTGACAGGCGCAGGGGAAAAGTTTGTCACACCGCTTACATTCCAATCTGTTACAGGGCGTCGTGCTTACACCGACAAGGAC
>JBAIYF010000065.1:0-4074 GCA_037916115.1 Anaerolineales bacterium | reverse complement strand
CCGGATTCAATTCAGTGGGCGCCCACACATCGAGGATACCGCCGCGACCGGAGAATTGCCCCGGCTCGAGGACGGTGTTCACCCGCTGGTAGCCGATCCGCGCCCATTCACGCACCAGGGCGTCGGGTTGGCTGGTCTGGTTGACTGTGAGTTTTTTGCACGCTTTGAGAAAGTCCCGCCGCGGCAGAGTACGCGTCATCAACGAACGGACGGATGCAACAATAATTGGAGGGATTTCGGGTTTCTTGGTAAATGGTAAATGGTAAGCGGAAAGAGCCGTAAGGGTTTGCAAGCGTTCACGGCGGGTGGTCACCCCCCAGGCTGCCTCTTCATAAAAAAGAGGGTTAGGTTCCGTGAAAAGATAACGCGCTGACTTGACCCAAAAGCCAAGCTCGTCGAACATTGCCAGCGCGTGATCCGCCCGGTCTGTGATGAGCAGGATCGGCTGATTAACATCCGCGTGAAGCGAAGCAAGTAAAGGCAGGCGCGCAGAACGCGGCAAGCCCAAGCCAGAGACCTGTTCACGCGCGTTCAGTCCGCTTAATAGCTTTTTATAGGGCGGTAAACCGCGAAGTTTATCAAGAAGTGATTGCATATATTGAGGGAATGAAAATAAACTTATGACTCAACTGAGCCATTGTATTTATTCATCGCGGCATTCAACCCATTCATCACGAATTCCAGGGTCGCATCTGAAGCACGGGAGAGAATATCCGGCATTAGTTTCAGTTCATCTTTTGAAAAATCCTGCAAGACATAATCTTTGGCATCCATACGCCCGGGTGGGCGCCCAATGCCAAGGCGCAAGCGTGGAAAGTCCTTGGTGCCAAGCAACTCAATGGTATTTGCCATACCGCGCTGACCGCCCGGTCCACCACTGGCACGGATGCGAATCGTCCCGTAAGGAATATCCAGGTCGTCGTGGGCAACCAATAAATGGGAATGGGGAATTTTATAGAAGTGCAACAGCCCCTGCACCGACTGCCCGGAGAGGTTCATATACGTCTGCGGTTTGGCAAGAATGAGTTTGCGTTCTTCATGCAGACCGGAGATAACGATGGCTTTGGATTGGACCTTCATGCCGCGCGCGCCAATGCGCTCTGCAAGATGGTCAATCAGCATGAAGCCGATGTTATGGCGGGTATCCTTGTACTCGCGCCCGGGGTTTCCGAGCCCGATGATGAGATAGATTTCTTGAGACATGTGAAGTTCCAGATTTTAGTTATTTCTGCGTATACGCAGGACAAGTGCAAAAAAAGCAAATACTACAACGGCAGCCAGTGCGCTTATCCAAAACATTCTTAGGATGGACGCTGTACTGAGTGATGCCGGGTTGGGCGGGAGCGGTGTGGAGGTAGGACGTGAAATCACCAAGGTTGCCGTCGGCTCCATGCGGGCTTCAGGAGTTTCATTCAATGGCTGAAAGTTAAAATCCGGCATGATAGTGGGAGTGGGAATGGGTGTATCAGTGGGAATCGCTACCTCGTTACGCACCTTCAGCCCAGTGACGAGCACATCCTGAACTGCACCATCTGGCAGGTTGACACGCAGCCGGAGGGCATAGTCTCCGTCGGTCAGGGCGGTGGTATCCCAAGCGGCGAGCTCAGAGTCCAGTATCGGCTGAGGAAAGGTTTGGATGAGGAACCAGTTGGCGGCGGGGTTCGAGGCGTCTGCGTCGAAAGTGAAGGCAATCTCGGCGGAAACAAAGTTGGGGACGTCCATCCGGCCTTGTATTTCGACCAATCCTCGCAGGGTTTCGCCCGGTAGAGGGCGGGTGACGGCCAGGGGGGCATCCTGAAATAAGAACGAAAGAATCAACAATAACCTGAGCATGGCAATCGTTAAGTTTAACATGAAGAAAGGGCGGGGTCAAATTTGAAGATATATCTGACCATAAAGGTAAATTTGAAAACGGATTGAAATGTAGGGGCAATTCTCGAATAGTGTTTTTTCTGGTAAACTCTAGCCGTCAAATTTTTTTTAGGAGCCTCAATTTATGTCACCATCACGCGCTGACCAACTTGTGGAACGACTTCGCAATATGCAAGCCGCCGCACCCGATATCGAAGCCTCGGCTGTTGTGTCGGTGGACGGGCTTATCATGGCTTCCGCCCTGCAGCAGGGTGTTGAAGAAGACCGCGTTTCCGCAATGTCGGCGGCAATGTTGAGCCTTGGCGAACGCATTTCAGGCGAACTGGGACGCGGCGGGCTGGAGCAGGTTTATATCAAAGGTGATAAGGGTTCCATCATCCTGACAGCCATTGGCGATGAAGCAGTGCTTACTGCGATGTCACGTCAGGAAGGCAAACTCGGCATGATCTTCCTCGAAATGAGACGCGCCGCAGAAGACCTGGCAAAATTGGTTGGATGAAACAAAAATATTTCTTCCCCAACATATAACGCAACCCCGAATGGGGAGGGCATAACGCCCTCCCCATTCTCTTTGTATATTTACCCCCGCAACGGGAGTTGAAGGAGAAACGAATGGCAACAAAGTATTTATTTTTTACCGGCGGTGTGGTTTCGTCTGTCGGCAAGGGCGTTACCGCCGCAGCCACCGGCTTGCTTTTGAAAGAGCGCGGCTTCAAGGTGGCAGTTCAAAAACTGGACCCCTATATCAATGTGGACCCTGGGACGATGTCACCTTACCAGCATGGTGAGGTGTATGTGCTGGATGACGGCGCAGAAACGGACCTGGATCTGGGTCACTACGAACGGTTCATTGACATCCGCCTGAGCCGGGTCAGCAACTTCACCACGGGGCAGGTGTACGCCGAAACCATCGCCAAAGAGCGCCGGGGCGACTTTTTGGGCGGGACGATCCAGGTCATTCCGCATATCACCAATGAGATCAAGCGGCGCATTGCGTTGGCGGCAAAAGAAACCCAAGCCGAGATCATGATCCTCGAAGTGGGCGGCACGGTCGGTGATATTGAATCCCAGCCGTTTCTTGAAGCGCTGCGTCAACTGAGAAATGAAGTGGGACGCGAGAACTGCCTGTTTGTGCATGTCACATGGCTGCCAGTTATTGGCGCAACAGGTGAAATCAAGACCAAACCCACCCAGCACTCGGTGGCAGCACTGCGCTCCATTGGTATTTCACCGAATATCATCATTGCGCGTGCCGATCAAGATGTGGACCGTGGTCTGTGCGACAAAATCGCCCTGTTCTGCGATGTGGAAAAGGAAGCGGTCATCCCCATGAAAACCGCCAGCGTTCTTTACGAGGTGCCGCTGCTGCTGGAACAACTTGGGGTCGGTGAATTGATACTCAAAAAGCTCGATTTGAAAGCCACCCGCAAACCGAACATGGATCCGTGGAAGAAACTGGTAGAGGATGTAAAGAAGGATAAACCAACGGTCAATGTGGCGCTGGTTGGAAAATACGTTGAATTGCAAGATGCCTATATGTCGGTGCGCGAAGCGCTCAAACATGCCGCCATTGCCAACGATGTGGAAGTTGAGATCAGTTGGGTCCATTCGGCAGACCTCGAAAAAGAAAAAGGCTGGGACGTGGTCAAAAAAGCGGATGCGATCCTTGTCCCTGGCGGGTTTGGCTCGCGCGGCGTGGAAGGCAAGATCCTTGCAGCCCGGTATGCCCGTGAAAACAAGATCCCCTATCTTGGGTTGTGTCTTGGCATGCAGGTGATGTGTATCGAATTTGCCCGCGACGTCTTAAAATTTGAAGACGCCAACTCGTCGGAATTTGACCGCAGTTCTCCACACCCGGTCATAGACCTGATGGTTGACCAGCGCGCCATTACAGATATGGGCGGAACGATGCGCCTCGGACTTTACCCATGCCTGCTCCAACCCGGGACGAAGGCAGCCAACGCTTATGGCGTTTCCCAGGTCGATGAAAGACACCGTCACCGCTGGGAGTTTAACAACCAGTACCGCGAAAACTTTGAAAAACACGGTATGGTATTCTCCGGTCTTTCACCAGACGGCCGTTTGGTGGAAATTGTCGAATTGAAAGACCATCCTTATATGGTTGCAAGCCAGTTCCACCCTGAGTTTTTGTCCCGCCCCATGAATCCACACCCGTTGTTTGTTGGGTTATTAAAAGCAGCA
>JBAIYF010000064.1:0-3640 GCA_037916115.1 Anaerolineales bacterium | reverse complement strand
ACTGCGCCCGGGTACCTTCCGTGTGCGCGGCGATACGCTGGAGATTGTCCCGGCGTATGAGGACAAAAAAGGCTACAAGATCACATTCTTCGGCGACGAGGTTGAGCGCATCATGCAGTTCAGTCCGCTGACTGGTGAGATCTTCGAAGAGCCGCAGGAAGTGTCCATTTACCCTGCCAAGCAATTCCTTACCGATCAGGAACGCCTCAAGGACTCCATCAAAAATATTGAAGCAGAGTTGGAGGAGCGCCTTGCCCTTTACAAGAGCCAGGGCAAGTTTCTCGAAGCGCAACGCATCGAACAGCGTACCCGCTACGACCTGGAGATGCTCAAAGAGGTCGGTTATTGCTCCGGCATCGAGAACTACTCGCGCCATCTGGATGGACGCCCACCCGGTTCGCACCCGTGGACGATGATCGACTTCCTGCCCAGCGATTATTTGCTGGTACTCGATGAGAGTCACATGACCGTGCCGCAGATCCGCGGTATGTACAACGGCGATCGCGCCCGCAAAGAGACATTGGTTGAGTATGGCTTTCGTTTACCTTCGGCGTTGGATAACCGTCCGCTCAAATTTGATGAATTTGAGCAGGTGATGGGCTCTACAATTTACACGTCTGCCACGCCTGCTGAATATGAGATGAAACACGCCGAGCAGGTCGTGGAGCAGATCATCCGCCCGACCGGTTTAGTGGACCCGGAAGTTGTGGTGCGCCCGGTCAAGGGGCAGGTCGATGATCTGGTCGGAGAGATCAAGCAGCGGGTGGAAAGAAGCGAGCGCATCCTCGTCACTACGCTCACTAAGCGCATGGCAGAAGACCTGACTAAGTATATGAAAGAGTTGGGCATCAAGGTCAATTACCTGCACTCGGAAGTGGAAACGCTGGAGCGTGTCAGTATTTTGCGTGACTTGCGCCTTGGTAAATTTGACGTACTGGTGGGTATCAACCTCCTGCGCGAAGGTTTGGACCTGCCCGAAGTGTCGCTGGTGGCTATTCTCGATGCGGATAAGGAAGGTTTCCTGCGCTCGGATACGGCGTTGATTCAGACCATTGGGCGTGCGGCGCGTAACGTGAACGGACGCGTCATCATGTATGCGGATAAGATGACTGACTCCATGAAGCGTGCCATCGATGAAACCAATCGCCGCCGTGCCAAACAGGTGAAATACAACGAGGAGAAAGGCATTGTGCCATTCAGTATCAGCAAAGCGATCCATGATCTGACCGAGGAGATGTCTGCCAAGGCAGTGAGTGAGATGAAGGGTGAGTACAAGGTGAAGGGCAAGCAAGACATGCCGCGCAATGAGCTGCGTCAGGTGATGCATGAGATGGAAAAGCAGATGAAGGAAGCCGCGAAGAACCTTGAGTTTGAGAAGGCTGCTGCACTGCGCGATGAGTTATACGAGTTAAAGAGCCTGCTGGCGGAAGATGAAAGCCTGAAGCCATGGGAACGCATTAAACTGCTCTCTGGCGAAGAAGAGTAAAAATGAAAGCTCCTGCAATTGCGGGAGCTTTCATTTTATGTTCGTTTTGTGCCTGGCTTGGGGATATGGTGAATACAGGAGTAAAGTTCGCCATCCACGCGCATGATGTGGTTTACAACCCAATCGGAAATTTCTTTGTGGAGACTCAATGCCAATTCCATTGATCTGCCCGTTTCTCGAAACTTGTCATTGTAGCGGTCGAATTTTTCAATGAATACTGCGTGGGCATTTTTGTTCATGCTTGCGGCGGGACATTTATATTTTTCGAAACACTCCTCCTCCCGTTCGAAGTGCCAGCCTGCGTAAAAACGCAGTCTCCCGATGATGCGTGTTGTAATTTCCGGACCGTTCCCTTCCAAAATGGCTGTTCCCAGCGAGTTGAGGGTTTCAATGAGGTATTTGTGTTGTTCGTCTGTGGTGTTGTCGCCAGTTGAAAGAGAATCGTCCCACTCTAATATTTTTGGTGTGTACACTGTGGCTCCCTGTTATGCTACTTGTTTTGCACTGTGATTATTCTACGCCCATTAAAAGATTATAGTTATGTTATTTTTAAATTAGGGATAAATGTCATATTGGCCGTTTATATGAAGATCTAATGCAATTTCAAGGCATCGAATTGATATTGTGAGGATTTGACTGGGGGCGGTTTCACATCAATACTCGTTTTTGGCTTGGTCTGAAAATATATTTCACCGTTGGGATGTGATTCTAGTAATATTCGGGCGAATCCTGCCCGGTATACGGACCATGGTCAGCGTACCAGCGGGGATCATGCGCATGAACTTCGCCATTTTTCTTGGCGCATCTTTCGGCGGAGCCTATGTGTGGAATACGTTTTTGGTGTGGGTAAGTTACTTACTGGGATTCAAAATGGTGATGATGTAAAGGTTGGAATAAAGAGCCTCCCGCGAAACAAATCCGCGGGAGGCTTTTTATTATTTAAGAGGGCGGGTCATTGAAAGATCTCGTCCACGGCTTGACCTTCCCATTCGTGGTGCGGTAGGATGCCAAGCAGTTTAGCAACGGTCGGCGCAGTATCAAGCAGGCTGACAGGACTCTGGATTTTGTAGCCCTGTTTTATGGTTGGACCCGCCGCCATCCATGGAATGATCATGTCATAGTCGAGGTCTGAGCCGTGGTTACGGTCGTGCCCGCCGTGGTCGCTGTGAATAATGACATTGTATTCCTTGGGTAGGGAGCCAAGCAGGTTGCCCAGTAGTCCATCCACACGCTCAAGCTGATGCAGGTATTGGGGCGACATCCAGCCGTGGTTGTGACCAGCTACGTCCACGGTGCCGAAGTAGAGGAAGGCAAAATCGGGTTTCTCGGCGTTTATGAAGCGACTGGCTGTTTCGGTGGTGTGATCGTCGCCATCTTCGTCGTAAGAGGTTTCTTTCCAATATGAGAAGTATAAATTCCCTGGGCGGCAAAGGTCACGCAGCGGTTCCCAGTTATGGAAAAAGGCGGAGCGCTTTCCAGCGGCTTTGACCACTTCTACTATTCCCGGCAACGGACGCGCCATTGGAATAAAGGTGTTCGTGGTGATTCCATGCCGAGTCGGCGGGACGGAGTGAAAAATAGAGGTGTGACACGGCAACGTGACCGACGGCATGACGCTGCGCGCCGTCATTGTACTGGAGCCGCGTTCGATGAAGGCGTTGATTGTTGGGCAGTTTGCTTCTGAGATCGCATCCGGGCGGACGCCGTCAAGCATGATGAAGAGGACGGTCATGGGCATTATTTTATTCCACTTCCCGAATTTCCTCGAATCAAAAAGCCTCCCGCAGATTTGTTCCACGAGAGGCTTTCTCTTTTCTTGTTACTCGTTACTTCTTTTTCTTAGTGGCAGCTTTCTTTACAACTTTCTTCGCCACAACTTTCTTGACAACCTTCTTCGCTGCCGGAGCCGCCTTGGCGGGCTTCACAGAAGTGTGAATCTGCTCATGCATATAGAGCGGCAGGTAGTAGTGACCGCCAGCGTTCTTGCCAGAGGAGCCGGAACCTTTCCAGCCGCCAAAGGGTTGGAAGCCCGGCCACGCACCTGTGGAGGCGCCCTGCGGGCGGTTGGCATAGGTCACACCAGCTTCGATGTTGTCGAAGAACCATTCGGTTTCCTTGGCGTTGCCATAGAAACCAGCGGTCAGACCGTAGTTC
>JBAIYF010000063.1:0-3378 GCA_037916115.1 Anaerolineales bacterium | reverse complement strand
GATATTTGCTTTTACGTTTTTGCTGCTATTGATGCTTTTGGGCTTGAACCCAAAAAACGTCAGCGCCGCACCGATGCGTGTTGCCATTACAACCCCTTCGCAATTGATCGATGTGGTCAATAGCCTGCGAGCCGCAAATGGACTTGCGCCGTTAGCCATGCATTCCATCTTGATGCAGACCGCGCAATCACAGGCAGATTATATGGCTGCAACCGGCATTGTTACACACTCTCGCCCGAACGGAACCTACACACAACAACTGCTTGCCCTTGGGTTTCCCCTTGCAGGTGATCTTTCATTTGGCGGTTTTCGCGCGGAAAATATTCTCAGTACATACGGACCGCTTGAATGGGATGGCGTCCCGCCGGGTTGGCAGGATGCCGCCCACATGAACACCATGCTTTCGGGGAACTTCACGCATATTGGTGCAGGCGTTTCGCAGTCTGGAGAAACATACTATTATGCGGTGGATACCGCCGCGGTGACGAGTTCGGGGCAGCAGCAGGATGGGGCGTCTTCGGTTCTGACCAGCGTTCCACCAAACAGCGGTGGTGATGCGGGGATCAGTCAATTCATGGTTCCGGTCACGTTGAACACACCCCGCCCCGATGGGAATGTCTATCACAAGATACAGTATGGGCAGTCGTTATGGAGCATTGCCATTGCTTATGGCACAACCATCAAGAACATTCAGGCTCTAAACAACCTCGGTGATAATTCGACTGTATATCAAGGGCAGGAGTTGTTGGTAGTGACCGGCGCAACTCAGGCTGCTGCCCCAACCATTGATGCGACTGCGACCATCCCTGCCACAGCAACACTGGAACCGCCTGTGGCCACGAGTGCACCGACACTTGCTCCGGCTCAATCCACGCCGACGCTTGCTCCAACAGAAGAGACATCTTCTTCCGCTGGGAGTTCTTCTTCACGAGTGCTTGTTGTCATTCTGATCGTCGCGGCGTTTGTGGGAGCAGGTATGGCGGTCTGGCTGATCCGTGATCCCGGCAATTAGCCAACCATACGGATAGGTATAATCTTCGCGGTTTGCACTATCTATTTAATTGACCCACTTTACGCAATTTTATTTTAGGAGCGACCTGTTTGGTTAAGTAGAGAGACGCCCTTAATATGTAAGATAAGTGGTTGAAAGTAATCGAAAGGTAATTAATAAAAATGGAAATATCACTGGCATTGGGTGGCGGAGGCGCAAAAGGGAATGCTCATATCGGTGTGCTTCGCCGCCTTGAAAGAGAAGGGTATAAGATCCGCTCGGTTGCTGGAACAAGTTTCGGTGGACTGGTTGCCGTGTTGTATGCCCTTGGTTATTCACCCAAAGAGATTCAGACGTTTTTTGAATCAGTAGACCAGAAGACACTATATGGGCGATCCTCACAAGATGGTCCATCCATGCTTGGGCTGGCTGGTGTGCGTCAACTACTGGACAAGGTGGTGGGAGCCAAGACCTTTGCAGACACCCGCATCCCTTGTGCTGTAACCGCAGTGGACATTAATACGGGCGGCGAGGTCATTCTCAATCAAGGCAACTTGAAAGATGCCATTCTTGCGACCATTGCGCTGCCGGGAATATTTCCTGTGCAACAGGTCAATGACTGGCATTTGGTGGATGGTGGCGTTTTGAACCCTGTCCCTGTGACGGTGGCGCGCATGCTTTCGCCGAACCTGCCAGTTGTGGCGGTTGTGTTGAATGACCCGATCGATAAACCCTTGCGCGGTTACAACTTGCCGATTCCCAGCATTGTTCCCCGTACCATTGCTGAAAGTCTTCAACGGATCTCGCTGGCACAATCCATGGATATCTTCTTGCGCTCGGTGGATGCGTCCAGCCGCTATGTGGCTCATTTGCGCCTGCTTGTGGATAAGCCCGAAGTGCTCGTCCGCCCCGATGTGCATCACATCAGTTTGTTGGATAGTGTGACGATCGAAGAGGTTGCCCAGTTGGGTGAACATGCCTTGGAGAAAGTTCTACCCGACCTCAAACGCGAAACCTCCTGGTTTGCCCGTGTGAACCGTCGCGTGTTTGGAGCTAACTAATGAGCCGTGACCTGCGCAAGTACATGCGCGATACGAACTTGCAAATTGTCATTGGTGCAATTTTGTTGCTCTTTATTGTTGGGCTTGGGTTGATATGGATGATCTACGGCTTTGGCGCGGCGGTAACTGGCTTCTTTTGCATTCTCGGCGCGTTCGTGCCGATCGGTTTGATATTTCTCATTATTTATGGAATGGATTGGATCGTAAAACGTGCAAACTCAGACGACAACGGAAACAATTGAATTCAATGGCTGGACTCTGCGCGTCCGCCCGGCTCAAAGCCTCAAGCCGAAACTGCTGGTCATGATCCACGGTTTGACCGGTGACGAGAACTCGATGTGGGTTTTTGCCCGCCGCTTTTCGCCGGATTATTGGATCATCGCTCCGCGTGCGCCGCACCCTGCCAGACCGCAGGGTTTTTCATGGCGACCAGACCCCATGACGATCGAAGAGGCACAGCTTAACCTGCATAAACGCCCTGGATTGGACGTCTTGCAAGAGTCGGCTGAGGCGTTGATAAAACTTATCGATGAGTACGCAGCCTCGGTCAAGATCGAGGCGGAGCGATTCGATACGATTGGGTTCAGTCAGGGTGGGGCAGTGGTCAATGTGTTGGGAATGTTGTATCCACAGCGTGTTCAAAAAATGGGGGTGTTGGCTGGGTTTGTGCCTTCCGGCTTGGATGCGTATATCCAAAATCGTGTTTTGACTGGTAAGCATATTTTTGTGGCGCACGGTACACAAGATAAGATGGTCCCCGTGGACCGCGCACGTGCTTCGATGGAGTTGTTGGAGCAGGCTGGCGCTTCGATCACGTATTGCGAGGATGAGGTGGGGCATAAGTTGAGCGCGAACTGCTTGAAAGCGTTGGAAGATTATCTCGCCATTTAATCTTCCTCTCACCGCGCCGTTGACGCTGTTTTTATTTGCAGGTATGCTTATTGAAATAATAATTTGTAGGTTACGCTTTCAGTGTGACTGTCATGCTAAACATCCAAATATGGGTACATAGCGTGACCTACTTTTCAATCAGGTGAACATGAACCGAAAATATCTATCACGACGTGATTTTATAAAACTGGCAGGGTTGGGTGTGGGCGCCATGGCATTCCGCCCGTTAACCTCCTTTGATGTGGACTATCGCTGGAGCCTGTTCAGTCAGCCCAAGCGCCTGCCGCAGTTCCCAACCAGTGAGATCATCGGGCGGGTTTGTGAACCGGATGTGGACATCCGCAGCAGCCCGACCAATGACCCCATCTACAATAACTCGGTTGGCAGGCTTGCTGCCGACACACTGGTGGAGTGGAACCGTGAGGTGGTGGGTAA
>JBAIYF010000062.1:0-4696 GCA_037916115.1 Anaerolineales bacterium | reverse complement strand
CCCTGGCTGTATTTTGATTACCTGCGCACTGGCGATGCCCGTCCGCTGGGGGGCGTGTTCTACCACAACGCGATGGACGTGGTGGCGATGGCGGCGTTGCTGGCGCATGTCAGCGAGACGCTTGCCGACCCGTATGACGGGCGCGTGGAGCATGGGTTGGATTTCATTGCGCTCGGCAAACTCTTTGAAGACCTCGGTCGCTGGGATGAGGCGGCGCGCCTGTTCGAGCGTGGGCTTGAGCTTGGGTTGGACGAATCAGACTTCGGCGTGGCAGTGAAGCGGATTTCCATCCTGCAAAAGAAGCGCGGAGATCTGAACAGGGCTGTGGCATTGTGGCAGGCGGCAGCGGATCAGGGTCATGTGTATGCTCATATCGAATTGGCAAAACATTACGAACATAAAGAACGCGATGTAAACACCGCGCTCAAGTGGGCAAGATCCGCGCGGATGCATGCAGAGAAAGCGGACCTGCCGGTTTATGTGCGTAAGCACTGGCTGGGCGAGATCGACCACCGGCTGGAGCGGCTGACCCGCAAAGCGGGTTTATAATTGAACAATCAACCCAATGGAGAGGTGCCATGGATATCAAAATTTCAAGTGAGCAGGGGAATGTTCCGGTTACTGTAATGCAGGTTGTCGGGCAGTTGGATGGGAATTCCTACAGGGAACTTATCAGTTCGGCGCAGGAAGCCATGAACAGTGGCGCGAAGAACATCCTGCTCGATATGAGTGGGTTGACCTTCATTTCGAGTGCGGGGCTGGTTGCTTTGCATGTCATCGCCCTGATCTCGCGTGGTGAATCCATGCCAGACCTTGAACATGGCTGGGCGGCGTTGAAATCGGTGAGCTCCTCACGGGAGAGCGGCATGCAGAAACATGTGAAACTGCTCAATCCGCGTCCTGAAGTTGTCAATGTCTTGGAGATGGTCGGCTTCTCGATGTTCTTTGAGATATTTACAGACAGAGACAAGGCGATCAACTCCTTCTCGTAAAATGGGATTATACGGACAGCGATGTGGTCAAGACCGCGTCGCTGTCTTTTATTAAAGGTGTGTGCAATGAAAAGAAATCTTGGAAATATCGTTTTTATTGTTCTGGCTTTGTTGACCATTGTAGTTTGGTTGGTCTTTCCGCCGATCAACGACGGGCGCGAGGATTTTGTCCGCACGTACGCGGGTGAGATGCTCGGTTCTCTGTTGATCGTGCTGATGTCTTTTGCCTTGTTCCTTTCCACCCGCCCGCGCTGGGCGGAACCGTACTTTGGCGGCATGGATAAGATGTACGCTGCGCACCGCAATGTGGCGACCAGTGCCTTTCTGCTGATGTTCGTGCATTTGTTGGTGGTGCCCATCACCACGGTCAACTTGCGGTTGGGTAATTACCTTGCCATCGTTTCCTTTCTGGGTATCGTTGTCATTGTCCTGCCCACGCTTGCGCCGCGTATTCCCTTTTTGAGCAAACTTACCAACGCCACCTACGAAGGCTGGAAGAAATTGCACCGCTTCATCGGCATATTCTTTATCCTTGGCTACATCCATGCCCTCACCATTGATTCGCTCAGTGCCTTCATTGCCATCAACTGGGTGCAGTTATTCTTCATCCTCGGCACAGCATCCTACATCTACACCGAATTCTTGGGCGGCTTGTTGGGCAAATACATCCCTTACACAGTAACGGTGGTCAAACACCCAAATAACTCCACTACTGAAGTCGTGATGAAGCCGAAAGGCGGCAGGTCCATTCAGCATGCGCATGCGGGACAATTCCTGTTCGTGCGCTTTCCAGGTGATAAGACCTTGAACGAAGCGCATCCCTTCACTATCTCCAGCGCGCCTCACGAAGATGAACTGCGCGTCACGGTCAAAGCCTGCGGCGATTTCACCCGCCACCTTTTTCAACATCTCAAGCCCGGCATGGATGCGGTGGTAGAGGGCGCGTACGGCTTGTTCAATTACAGGTCTGGCGCTCAGAAACAGATCTGGGTTGCGGGCGGCATTGGCATTACCCCATTCCTCTCCTTTTTACGCGACCTGAAAACCGAACTGGCACACGATGTCCATTTCTACTACACCGTCCGTCACTCCGAAGAGGCGGTTTATAAAGAAGAGATCGAAGAGATCGTAAAACAACACCCAAAGCTCAAGTCCCATATTCGCTTTTCATCCCAGCATGGTTCACTTACAGTGGATGAAATCGTCAAGAACGCAGGCGGCGATGTCGCCTCGCATCATATCTACATGTGCGGGCCCTTCCCCATGGTGCAGGCGTTTGAAAAGAAATTCATCGAATCGGGCGTGCCGGGTGGTAACATTCATTTTGAAGAGTTCAATTTTCGATAGGAGACCTCCATGCAAATCTCGTTTTCGACCCATGCGAACGTGACTGTGATGTGTATTGCGGGGGAGGTTGATTCTTCCAACTATACAGAGGCGATTGCGTTTGCACAAAAAGTCTATGATGACGGTGCGCGCAACCTGCTGCTCGACCTTGAAAAGGTCCCCTATGTAAGTAGCGCCGGATTGATGGCATTCCACACCATTGCGCGCATCTTTTCCGGTCAGACCCTCATCGATGGCAAAAGCGGCAGACCCATCTTCCGTGCCATCAACCCCATGCAAGATTCCGCTGCGCGGGAACATTTCAAATTGCTAAATCCCCAATCGGCGGTGGATCAGGTTCTGGATATGATCGGCTTGAAGACCTTCTTCGAGATCTACACAGACATGGATACTGCGCTCGCCTCTTTTCAAGCCTGAGCCTGCTCCCAACCATTGAAGTTTGAACCCGCCCTGTAACTTTCGGGCGGGTTTTGCATCCAAAGTAAAAATCAATGTAATCGTGAGGAAAAATGTCAAAGAAGAAATCTACTAAAAGATCAAGCTCCATGGCGCACAGCGGACTGGGCGGCTTCCTGCGTCAGCCTGCCGGTCAGATCACTGTGGTTGCCATTGTGGCATTGATCGTGTATTTCATTGCGACCGCCAGCGGGGGCAACTCCGCCGCCAGTACCCGACTCGCCAGCGAGATCAGCGTAGACCAAGCCTATGAAATGTATCAGTCTGGCGCCTTCGTGCTCGACGTACGCACCCATGAGGAATGGGACGAATACCATGCTCCCAACACCACGCTCATTCCGCTCGACCAGTTATCCTCTCGCCTGAACGAACTGCCCAAGGATCAGGAAATCGTAGTGATCTGCCGCTCGGGTAATCGCAGCCAGCAGGCACGCGATATTCTGATCAATGCAGGTTTCAACGCCACCAGTGTGGCAGGTGGTTTGAAGGCATGGTACGCAAGCGGATATCCAACGGAAGGTCAGCCCGCGCAGTAGCCAGTAACCAGTAAAACATAACAGCCCTTGAAATCAAAGTTTCAGGGGCTGTTATGTTTTGGGGCATTCTCAAGAGTGGCTTGCTGTTTTATGGAACCTGGTAAATGACCGTACCACCCTGTTGGAAGACCGGCGTGAGGCGCAGCATGAACTTCTCTTCGTTCACCGTCATGGTGTAACGCTCCTGATTGCCGATGACGATGTAGCGGATGCCGTAGCGGTCAATGATGGCTTGCGCCTCTTCCCAACGGGCGGTGGTGTAGAGCGTCTTGATGTCGGCTTCGCGGGTGCCGTGCAGGTGATAGCCGCCGCGCCACTGCGCTTCGTGACCGATCCAACCGAGCACGGTGGGATAGCCAGTGTAGGTGGCGATGCGCCCAAAGTAACTGTACCCGCCGCCCACCGCTTCTGCGACGATGCCTTCAGGCTGGGTGAGCAGGAATTCGATGGCGGCGGCATCGTCGGGGTTTTCACGCTTGAGGCGGTTGAAGTCGTTCAGGTCGAACCCGGCGGGCGGGTTGAAGTTGTTGGTCTTGGTCATCAAGCCGAGGGTGGGGTAGAGCAGACCGCAGAAGATGACGATGCCTGCCAGCACACGGAAGGCGAGGTTGCCAAGTCCGCGCAGGTGCTGGAGGAGGTAGCCCACGCTGAAAGCGGCGACGAGGCTCCAGAGGATCCACGCTTGATAGTAGAACTTGAAGACGGTGTTGATGCGGTAGCCGAACTGGTCGCGCAGGAAGACGAACTCAGGGGCAAGGACGAGCAGGGTGGCGGTGAGGGTGAGGAGCAGGGGGAATGAGGAATGAGGGATAAGGGATGAGGGATGAGGCTCTGCCTTGTCACTTGTTCCTTGTCCCTCGTCACTTTTAAACAGCAACGCCAGCGAGGGGATGAGCACCGCCAGCAGGGTGAGCAGGCTGCCGATGTGATTGAGTCTGCGCAGGGAGGTGGCGGCGAGGAACTGCGGGACGGTCATGTTATAGGAGGCGAGCGTGGCGTTGATGAGGTCTTTTTCGACGATGAGGCTGAGGATGCCGAGGATGAGGGTCAGCAGGGCAAGTGTCAGCGTGGCGCCCAGCCCGGTGGTGAGTGCCAGTTTCCAATTCGGGCGAGGCGTGGTTTTCATCCAAAAAAGTAGCAGGGCAAAGATGGGAATGAGCAGCGTTCCCCACATTACCCAGAGATGGGCGCCGCGGGTGATGTACATGAAGTTGGGGATGATGCCGCCCGCCTGCGAGGAGAAGCCGAGGTAGAACGGGAAGTAAAGTACAAGCGAGAGGATGCCGAGCGGCAGGGCGAAGAGCAGCAGGTCTTCGAGGCGTGACCAACTCCAGCCGTTCTCGCGGACGCGGAAGAGAATGAAGG
>JBAIYF010000061.1:0-10667 GCA_037916115.1 Anaerolineales bacterium | reverse complement strand
TGGGACAGAACAAGATCGTAGCGCTGATCGGGCCGACCGGTTCGGGCAAGACTTCGCTGGTGAATTTGATTCCGCGCTTTTACGATGTGACCGAAGGCTCGGTACTCGTGGATGGACACGATGTGCGGGCTGTGGAGTTAACTTCGCTGCGCAGGCAGATCGGTATTGTGCTGCAAACGTCGCTCTTGTTCTCCGATACCATCCGCGCCAATATTGCCTATGGCAGACCAGATGCGACTGAAGACGAAATCATTGCTGCCGCAAAAGCCGCACAGGCACATGAGTTTATTGAAGGCTTTACAAAAGGCTACGACACGATTGTGGGCGAACGCGGCGTGACGCTCTCCGGCGGACAGCGCCAGCGCGTGGCGATCGCGCGTGCCTTATTGATGAACCCGCGCATATTGATTCTGGATGACTCGCTTTCCAGTGTAGACACGCAGACCGAAAGATTGATTCAAGCAGCGCTGGATGTGTTGATGGAAGGGCGTACCACCTTTGTCATTGCCCATCGCCTCAGCACCGTGCGCCGCGCCGACATGATCCTTGTAATGGACAAAGGGCGGATCGTCGAAAGCGGTACGCATGACGAATTGCTCAAAGCAGGTGGTTTGTACAAGGAAATTCACGACCTGCAACTTGTTCAGCGTGAAGAAGCGTTGGAAAGTATCAAGCCTATCATGAGCAGCAAATCGACTCACGAAAACACCCTCTATGCTCCGCGTTCCAATGCTGGATAAGCCATGACCAAAATCACCCCTCCCGAATTCATCATCAAGTCTGAAGAGCAGCTGGATAAGGGTTACGACCCAAAAGTTGCCCAGGGACTCATGCAGTTTCTCAAGCCGTACGCCGGGCGTATGATCTTTGCGTTGGCGTTGATGGTGATCGTCACTGCTGCGGCGGTTTCTGGACCGTACTTTGTAAAACTTGCCATCGACGAAGGCATTGCTGCCAAGGACCCAATTGCTCTCCGCAATATTGCTCTGGCGTATCTCGCGGTTTCGATCATCCAACTTGGGTTCAACTACTGGCGTGTGCGTATCATGGCACGCGTGGGGCAACATGTGTTGTATGACGTCCGCATGGCGATGTTTGATCATTTGCAAAAGTTGTCGCTTAGTTTTTATAACCGCTACAGCGTAGGGCGTGTCATTACCCGCGTCATCAATGATGTGGGAACCCTGCGCGAGTTCATTACATGGGCGGTGCTTGCGATCGTTCGCAACTTGCTTGGCATTATTGGCACATTGGCAGCCATGATCGCATTAAATTTTCAACTCTCGTTGCTGACCTTCCTCGTCCTGCCGGTCATGGTCTGGGCAACGATTGCTTTCCGCAAAGTGGCGCGGCAGAATTATCGCAAGGTGCGTGCGGCGGTTTCGTGGGGTAACTCGGTTCTGGCGGAGAATGTCAATGGGGTGCGCGTGGTACAGGCGTTCTCGCGCCAGCAGCACAACTACAACACTTTCAGCGGATATGTCAATCGCTATTATTTGGAAACCAATCTGGATGCGGTTTGGGTGGCATCGCTCTTCACGCCTGTGATCGATTTGCTTGGCGCGGTGGCTACGGCTTTGGTTGTCTACGTCGGCGGGACGGCTGTGCTGGGCGAGTCGATCACTGCAGGTGTGCTGATTGCCTTCGTACTCTACATTGACCGCTTCTTTGAACCCATCCGCGATTTGAGTCGCCGCTTCGATACTCTTCAATCCACGATGGCGGGCGGTGAACGCATTTTGGAATTGCTCAACACGCCGGTCGAAGTTCGAGATGAAGAAAATGCCAAAGAAATGCAACCCATTACCGGCGCGGTGCGATTCGATAACGTCTCCTTCCATTATTCGGATGACCCAACCCTTGTCCTTGATTCTATTCAATTGGATGTAGAACCCGGCGAGACGGTTGCCTTTGTGGGTGAGACTGGCGCTGGTAAGACAACCATCGTCAAGTTGCTGGCACGCTTCCACGACCCGACCTCGGGCGGAGTGCTCATCGACGGCGTGGACTTGCGGACGGTGACTCAAGACTCGCTGCGAAAGCAGATGGGCATGGTGCTGCAAGACCCGTTCCTGTTCAATGGCACGGTGAAGGAAAATATTTTGTTCGGGCGCTTGGACGCGACCGATGAAGAAGTGACTGCGGCGGCTAAAGCCGTAGGGGCACATGCATTTATTATGGGCTTGAAGAAAGGCTACAATACTTCTGTGGAAGAAGGCGGCTTAACCCTGAGCGTGGGTCAGCGGCAGTTGATCTCGTTTGCGCGCGCCTTGCTGGCAAATCCGCGCATCCTCATCCTCGATGAAGCGACCTCTTCCGTAGATACGCAGACCGAGCACATCATTCAATCCGCATTGGCGACCCTGCTCAAGGGACGCACATCTTTCGTTATTGCGCATCGTTTGTCTACCATCACAAATGCGGATAAAATCGTGGTCATCGATGGCGGTAAAATTATCGAACAAGGCAAACATGCCAATTTGCTTGCCAATCAGGGACGCTATTACGAGTTGTATAAAACAGGATTTCAGGATTGACCATGACCACCAACCAAAACGAATTTCTCTACAAAATGTCCAGCCACATGCGGGATGGACTTGCCGATGTGCAGCAAAAATTTAATGACGTTGCCCGTCTGGAAGAACTGGAAGACATCGCTCAAATTCCCGACTCTCCGCTGGCTCATCTTAACGCCGCCCTCATGCCGTTGATCGTGCAAGTGAACGATTTTGTCGATTACGCCGAAACAGTGACCGGACGCATGGAATTGGATTTGCAAGAGGTCGATATTCATGCCCTGGTGGAAGGTGTACTGATGATGGCGGATCAATTGGCTGAACACAAAGGCGGCATCGAAATAGAAGAAGATATCCCCGAAGAACTGCCCACCATTGAAGGCGACCCGACCCGCCTCTCTCAAGCTTTACTCAACTACATTCACAATGCTATCAAATTCACAGATAAAGGCGTTGTCACCGTGCGCGTGGAGCGCGAGCACGACCGCATCCTCTTTGAAGTGCGCGACACAGGCATTGGCATTGCTGAAGAGGATCAAGAAAAAGTTTTCGAGGCGTTTGAAACTATTCTCGAAGACAAAAATGATCCACGCCTTGGCTTTGGACTCGGTTTGAAGATCACCGAACATATCATCGACCTGCACGATGGCGAGACCTGGTTTGAGAGTAAGACCGGTCGGGGTAGTTCCTTTTTCTTCACCGTGCCGCTATGAATTTTGTAGGACTCGCAGCCGCGCTCGCAACTTTCTTCGGTGTTTGGTTGGGTCATGTCTCAGTACGGAAAATAGAACGGGATACGATCCGCCTCTGGATACCGACCACGATCTTCATCCTGCTTGGGCTGGCATGCCTCGCCGCCTCTCTCTGGACCTCCAGCCTGCCACTTTCCACCGCAAGCGGAATCCTCGCTGTAACCTTGTTCTGGGACGCATTTGAGATCGCTGTCCGCCAGCCCAAACGCATCCAACACGGACACGCCCCCGCCAACCCGAACAATCCGCGCCATGCAAAGATATTGGCAGAATACCCCGAAGCCACAACCCTTGATCTGCTTGACCGCGACCCGATCGGACGCGCATACACAGCCGAAGAACTCACTACAATGAAGGAGCGTGCCCAATGAACTCTTTTGGAATTTGGATGGGCATTGCAGCCTTGTTCATCATCGGTTTGGGATTCGTCTGGGTCATTCGTGGGGAGCGCTATTTCGGCTATTTGTGGTGGCCGTATGTGCTGTGTGTGGGTGTGGTGTGCGTCATCGGCGCGTTATTCATCTCGAACGACTGGGTGTCTGGTCTGCTTGGTGCGGCGGGAGCATCACTGATCTGGGGCGGAACAGAATTGAAAGAACAAGCCGTGCGCGGAGAATTGGGTTGGTTTCCGTACAATGGAAAGAAGATTCAACCGCCCTTTGTGGATGTGATCAAGAAGTGGAAAGCACCAAGTTTGTAAGGAAAATATATTTACCCCTAAAATTGATTTTTGGACGCAGATACACGCAGAAAACGCTGATTTTTCGCTTTTATCAGCGTCAATCAGCGTTTATCTGCGTCCCATTTGTTTTTATTTGTTGAGTTCAGCTAACCTAACAGATGCGCGTGATCAGAATGATAATACTGCGACTGCCGCTGAACCCGTTGTCATCTTGTACCGTGAGCGTCAGCCGCCCCAAACCATTGACTTCACATCCGCCGAAGTTAATTGAATTTGAAGGCGCCCAACTGATGTTATTCCCTGAACCGATGTTGTATGACGTGCCGCCATTTCCGGCTGAGTCTGTGGGGAAAGCGAACGACCAATCCAGGTTGTAGGGCTCTTCTCCACCGTTGATGGTGGCTGTTAGCGTGATGACCTCATCTGGTCCGACTGTACCACCGTCCAATGGATTGGTGATGTTGACCAGAATGTTTGGCGGCGGTAACACCTCAAATGTGACAGAAGCATTTGCTTTCAACCCGGCTGAATCAGTTGCATTGAGATTCAACGTGCGTGTGCCCGGCGAATTAAAGGTCACTGTTGCTCTTTTGCAGTCTGAAATGGGGAATGGGTCGCCCGACTGATTGCTGGTCCATTGACAGGTGAGGTTGCCGCCATCCGGGTCGAAGACCGTGGCGCGCAGATCCAAGGATTCGCCTTGATAAACTTGTGTGCCTGAGTTGGGGCTTTGAATGGATACGCTTGGAGGTTGATTTCTTCCTTCTGCAAAAGTGGCGCAGCCTTCATACAGCTCTTTTTGGTAGCGTAGTTTGATGACTTTTACGGAGTTGATCCCAACAAATAGCCATACACAGCCTTCGGCTCGCCATAATACTCCTGGCTCAGAGGGCAGCCCAGAGAGGTTGGCACGGAAATAAGGTCCTGCTTCGAGGCTGGCGTAGGGTCCAATTGCGCCGTACAAGAGCAATTCGAATTCACCGCCGATCACGCCGCGTAATTCCACCCGGTTGGTGAATGTGGGCGTTGGTTTGATGAAGTCAAAAGTGGCTTCGCTTAAGTCCTTGAAACCCGTATCAGAGTTATAGCTAAGCCCAGCGGCTAGCGTCAGTTTTTGTCCGATGGCATACTCCAATTTTGAGGTAAGAAGTCCGTCGCCTTGTAAGTAGATGCTTAGAATGGGGGTGAACACCACCGGCACGGGTCCGATCCAAAACGTGAGCGGGGTGAACTCATGCCTTGCGATCTCCACTCGTTTATTGAAATTGGTTGCATCGCCTTTGACCGCCAGGGAGACATTTTCGAGGATGGCGATGCGTGTCATGAAGTTCAGATCAGGGATCTCGATGCAGACCCCAAATTTTTTATCATTGCACGAGATGTTTACATCCGCTTCGAGTTTTGGCTCAAGGCTTGCATTGCCAACCACTTTGATTCGTCCGCCCGTGCCGAAGTCGGTGTCGATGTTGTATGAGAATGTATTGGGGCGAAGCACTGTATCAGGGGATAAGCTTGCCAGCCCCGGATTGGTTCTTGAAATGTTCTCCGGTTCATTGAAGGTCACACCGGGGTACAGCCAGGTGGTTTTGACATCTTCCGGTTTCAAGTCTTTGACGAACGAGACTTGTCCCTCATGCACGGCTTCGATCAACTCCGCATCTTCTGTTTCGACGATGATCTTGCTGCCTTCGTTTCGGATGCTTTTCACTTTTCGCAGCAATCCATACGGCGCGGCAGCAACCGCATCTGAGACCAAAATATTTCCGGGTTTCAGTGCCTCTAGCGCTGGTGTTGAACGGCTAAATGTGATGACTCCCTCAGGCGATACGCTCTCCAATGCAGACGTTACATCTGCATCCATCACTTTTGTGGTGGGCGGAATGAGATAGCCATCTGGTGTGGCTGTGATCTGGATGACTGTATCTGTTGGCGATGATAGGGTGGGGCGATTGCTGGGTAGGTTGCAAACTACGGTGAGAAGAAAAACCAGAAATGCGGTTAGGACGGTTCGGTAAGACGATCTTTTCATGTGCGCTCCTCATAACTTCTAAAGAAGGGTACAACGTCAATGTAAACCGCGATGGGGTGCTATTAATTTATCACAACAAAGGTCTCGAAACAATTGATGTATCACGATGGCGGCACAAGTCAGGATGGCGACTCTTCACAACCATCTTCTCTAAACTGCGACGGACCGGTGTCGACTGCAACTGCGCGTTTGCAGCATGGAAATGTATACACATCAACATAATCGGCTTCTGCTCCCGTACTACCGGTCATGACAGCTTCTTGTGGATGCCATCGGGCTTTTTCTCCCAACAGGTTCTGAACGATGCTCATGTCTTCTCTTGCTCTTTGCAGTTCGGAAGTTGTCCTCATTTTTTTGTAATAATCCGAAGCCATGATATCTTGAATGTTTTGCTCAATCTCTTTCTTCCTTTTTTCAAGATAACCGCGGACGTATTGCCTCAAGGTTTCGTCTCGCAGCGCATTGTATTGTTCCACTTTCTTTTCACGCTCGTAATTCAACCTGCTTACTTCTATGTACTCTGAAATGACGCCTTCAGCGGATGGAGTCTTTTTGCCTGCCCGGCTCTGTTCCAGCCAGGCATTGGCATCCTCAAAATCCCTGCCTCTCAGGATCAGATCATTGCTTTTTTCCTTTTTCTCCCACTGAATGGCCCATAGCAGCAATCGGGTATGGGTCCGCACATATTCCAGATCAGTGTCCAGTGCCTTGATGAGAGCCAGAAACGCCTCATCGAAATTATCACTTTCCCGAAAGAATAACCAGTTGTGTTTCGACAAAATCGGGTGAATTTGGCTCTTGTCAAAACTATCGTCTCGTACAATCGGTACCAGACGTTTGTTGAGCTTTACAGCGTATTCAACTTCGTCCCGACAAACAGTTGACGCAACGGAACTGGGCGTGATGATGAAGATGAACGTCCCCGCCGCTTCAATGCCTTGTTGTATTTCCTTCCACCAATCGGATGTCAAAGGAATGTCCTCCCAATCCACCCAGACATCGCGGTCAATTTTGTCCAAGGCGTTGTTGAGCATTGCAACGAACTCCTTGTCTTTGCGTGAGTAAGAGATGAATACATCTGTCATGGTATTTGAACCTCCTTGAAGTGATTAAAAGAATCCAATATCGCCTATAAAGTTCGATTGGATGAGGCTGCAGGATTTTTTTGATTGATCATTTATCTATTATTATATTGCGATGCTTTGCTTGCATAATAGCGACTAGAACTACAATGCTCAACAGCATTCCGCCCAAGCCAAAGGTAAACAACCAGCTGCCGGGTGTGCTCCAATCAAAATCCTGCTGGGTAAATAGGATGGCGATCAAAATAAGGAAGATCGAAAAGCCCTGCGATTGCAAAATGATGTTTGCAACACTCCAGCGGGTATCGACGGCAATGCCCAGCCCAACAAGGGCGGGCAGAGAGAACATCGCGCCCATCACGCGCGCGGTCAGCGGAGTTAATTCCCATGGCCATAAAGCGATCATGATCGCAGGCTGGGCAAAGAGATAGATGCTGAAGCCCAGGGTAATGACGCCAAATACTCCCATCAACAGGCGGGCCGGGGATGAGAGCACAACATCAAAGTCTGTGTCCGGCTCTCCAGTGTCCTGTCCGCGGTTGCGCAGCCAGATGGCAAAGACGATGAATGGCGCCGTGAAATAAAGCCCAGCCCAGGCAATAAACGAGATATGTCCGTGTGTGAAGCGGTCCCAATGCAACAGGGTGGCTATTCCCAGCAGGGATGCAAAAACGGTTACCGGCAGGAAACCCACCTTCACTTTATGCCAGTGCTTGCTTCGTAATACGTTTGCGAAAAAGTAGATTCCGCCTGCATACGCCGCCCCCAACATCATGGCGGACATGGAAGGTCGAATTTTCCATGCAAACAATCGTTCTGTTTCTGTGGGGAAGATGAACAAAATACCGAACGCCGCCACAAGAAATGGGATCACCAACCCTGCCAGCCAACGCGTCTCTGGAAATATTTGATCGCTTCCGTTGGTCTTTGCCATGCCACTCTCCTACCGTGTCTATATGGACACAATGAATGTGCCATATCATTCTTCCCACACAGAGTGATATGCCCCAATGGATTCAAAATACTTGATCATTTTATCGTAGAAAGGATGCGCCGTGATGGTGGCGCTGTCGCCGATGACGATCAACTTGCGGCGGGCGCGGGTCAGGGCGACGTTCATGCGGCGGGTGTCGGCGAGGAAGCCTACGTCGCCTTCGGGGTTCGATCGGACGAGACTCACCACGATCGCTTCTTTCTCGCGTCCTTGAAAACCGTCCACGCTGTCGATTTCGATGCCGTGATTTAGCTTTTGACGCAGCAGCTTCACTTGCGCTGAGTAGGGCGAAATGACGGCGATGTTTTCAGGGGAAACCCCATGAGCCAACAGCTCGTCGACCTTCTTCACCACCAACTCCGCCTCAAGCGGGTTCATGCGACTCTCGCCGTCGGGTTCGGGCTCTTCGTCGTAGCTGGCGCCTGCAGTGTCGATAAAGTGGATAGGGTCAACTGTCAGCGGAGATTCGCTGACATGGGGCAGATCCGTTAAGAGGGCGGTGCGAACCGCTTCGTCCGCTTGTAGATGCCCGTCGTAAAAAACATCCGAAGAGAAGGTCATGATGTCTTGATGCATGCGATATTGCACGCTCAAGAGTTTGCTCAAACCATTCCCGCCGGGGACGGCGGGAAAAGCAAGAATGCGCTCCATCATGCTGATGTTGAAGCCACCGCGCGCCGCTTCGTTCGAAAGCACAGTGGGCGGAAGTTGACAGGGATCGCCTGCCAGCACAAGACGCTCGGCGTATTGCAAGGGAATCCATGCGGCAGGCTCAGTGCTTTGACTAGCTTCATCCATGATGACCCAATCAAAACGATTGCCGCGCAGTCGTTCGGGGTCGAGACCGGTGGCGGTGGCGCACACCACCCGCGCACCGTTGAGAATGGCCGCGACTACTTGTTCTTCGATTTGATTTGCTTCGTTGAGCAACTGCTTCGACTCTTCACGCAACGACTGACGATAATTCGGGTCTGGTTTGATACGGAAAAATTTTGAGGCTTGCTTGCGCAGGCTGTGCGCATCGCGCGTGAGCTTTTGCGCGATCTTCACATCGGGATGATGCTCCACCAACAGGTCGAGCGTGTGCTCGCGTAACTCTGGTGTGACGCGTGCCGGATGACCGAGGCGAATCGCATTTTCGCCTGCATCGATCAAACGTTCCAACAAGTTATCCACCGCAAGGTTGCTGGGTGCCACTGCCAACACACGCCCGCCAGTTTTTGTGATCTGCCGAATCAACTCAACTAGTGTAGTGGTTTTGCCTGTACCTGGTGGTCCGTGAATGATGGCAACATCTTCGGCGCTCAACGCGAACTCGATGGCTTGAATTTGCGAAGCGTTCAGTTTTTTGTTGAACGGTTCGATTGTTTCGATTTTTTGAAAAAGTGGTTTTTGAATTCCTAATAACACATCGCGCAATGTCGCCAGCCGTGAACTGGTAGCGTGCTTGGCAATATCAAGCGCCTGCCGCTGGCGTGCGCGAGAAATTTCATCGGTGGCGCGGTCAATGCGGAAGGTCGGGCGTTCGCTTTCTGTTTCGATCAGTTGATTGAATGCCACCTGAATCGAATCTTTGCGCACACTGCTGACAATTCCACGCCAAGCGTTTTCTTCATTGGATGACGCCCCGCTTCTTTCTTCGGAGACGAGGACTGGGCTGCCTACCCCAAGCCTTGTCCACGGGAGGGAAAGGGTCTGATTGCGTTTGCCGAACGTGACCAAAAATCTGCCGCCCAAGCCCGCATCCTCTTCACGGATGACGAGTTGGATGAGGCTGTTGCCTGTAGACTCCGCCTCGGCGGGCGAAAGCCGCGTCCGCTCGCGCAAAGACTCTTGCTTCTCTGCCTCGGCTTCAAGGTCGAGGAAGTAAGCAAGTTTATCGAAGTGGAGTTTTGGGGTGATGCGTTCAGCGGACATGGCAAATTCTATTTTACCCCCACCCGTCCTCCCCCAAATACGACAAGAAAAACTTTTTCTAATTCAAGAGAATTTACATTGTCGTATTTGGGGGAGGTGTCCGAAGGGCGGAGGGGTAGGCATGTATAATCGTCACCATGAATTCCATCTTATTCCGCGCCCACGCGGTGCAAAGAATGTTCGAGCGTGAGATCTCGGTCAGCAAAGTCCGCGAGGCGTTGCACACGGCAGATGTCATTGAAGATTATTCCTTTGAAACCCCGGAGCCAAGCCGCCTGCTGTTTGGGTTGCAAGGCAGGCGACCTTTCCATGTGGTGACATCTGAAAACCAGCAGCATGTCACCATCATCACTGTTTACCTGCCTTCACCCGATAAATGGAAAAAAGACCTGCGGAGCCGCCGATGATCTGCACAGTCTGTCGTGAGGCGCACACCACGCATGGTCTTACCTCGCTCCAGTTCGAGCGCGATGAGTTTCGGGCAACTGTTCACCAAATCCCTGCGCAGGTTTGCCCTGCCTGCGGCGAATCGTATTTGGAAGAAGTTGTTGTAGAAGACCTGTTGAAACGCGTACGGCAGAGCATGGCAGATGGTGAAATGGACATTGTTCTGAAATATCTATGAAAAATTGGCTTCCCTGTTTACTGGTAGTTTTATCCGCTTGCACGTCTGCGCCTGCACAAGTTACAGCGAC
>JBAIYF010000060.1:0-4110 GCA_037916115.1 Anaerolineales bacterium | reverse complement strand
TGCGCCTGTTTCAATAACTTGGGCAATGTGTCGAATTGTTCCTGATTCCACGCAATGAGCAGACCACCCAATACTTCATGAGCGATGTTTGCCTCAGGCATGTACTCTTTCATGAGGGCATAACTGCGCCGCAGAAGTTTAGCTTCCAGTGAGCCGGGCTTGGCATCGTAACCTGTGTGCCAGATGGCGGTGCTGGCTTTGGAGGTGCCCATGCCCACATCGGAATTAGATTCGACGAGTGCGATTTTTAAATTATAACGAGAGAGTTCTCTTGCAATGGCGCATCCCACCGCCCCCGCGCCAATGATGGTGATATCGTAGGTTGTTGTCATATAGATAGTATACAAGTAAACAGGTAGACAAGTACTTGTATACTTGCCTACCTGTTTACTCCCTCACTTTCTCACTCATGAAATTTCTTAACAGCTTCCAATGCCTTGTTCCAGCGTTCCAGCTTCTTTCTTCTTTCCTCTTCCTTCATGCTTGGTGTATAAAACCTCTCGGCTTTCCAATTTCCTGCCAACTGCTCAAAAGAAGTTCCCAATGCCGAAACGCCTGCGAGGTTGGCAATGCCGATAGCGGTCGCTTCCACCGAGGCAGAGACTCGCACTTCGAGGTTGAGCAAGTCCGCGATCATTTGCATCAGGTAGGGATTGCCCGCCGGGCCACCGTCCACTTTTAGATAGGGCGGGGGCGTGCCGCTGTCTTGTGACATGGCGGTGACCACTTCGTAGACGCGGCAGGCAATGCCATCCAGCGTTGCACGGACGATGTCATCGGAGGTGGTGCTGCGGTTCAAGCCGAACATCGCACCTTGCACGTCGGTACGCCAATGCGGGGCGGCGAGTCCTTGCAGGGCAGGGACGACAACCACACCCATATCTTTTGAATTGTTTGCCGCATCATGGCTGGCAGCAGAATCGGGAATGAATTTGAGATTATCACGCAGCCATTGCACAGCGGAGCCCGTCACAAAAATGCCGCCGTCGAAAGCGTAGGCGGTATGACCATTGAAATTCCATCCAACGGTGGTGAGCAAACCGTTGTTGGAGAGTTTGGGTTTGTCGCCAATGTTCATTAACAAGAAACTGCCTGTACCAAATGAACATTTCATTTCCCCTGCTTTGAAACAAGCCTGTCCAAACAAGGCAGCTTGTTGATCTACTAATAGTGCATGTAAAGGTAGTGGCTTGCCATTGCCAAAATCCACATCGCCGATATATCCTGCCGATGGCTTTACTTCGGGCAGCATGCTTTTGGGCACATCGAATAATTGCAATAATTTTTCATCCCACTGAAAGGTGTTCATATCGAACAACAACGTGCGTGAGGCGGTGGATGGGTCGGTGACGTGCAGTTTGCCGCCGCTGAGTTTCCAGATCACCCATGTTTCTGTCGTGCCGAATTTGAGTTTGCCTTCGTGCGCGCGTTTGCGGATCTCCGGATCATTTTCGAAAACCCACTTGAGCTTCGGGGCGGAGAAATAACTGTCGAGCAGCAACCCAGTCGTTTGGCGCAACCAGGCCAAATCCACGTTTGAGGCGGTATCCTGAGCCAGTCGAAGGGCGAGCGCGTCACATACCGCCTGCCCGCGCGTGTCTTGCCAGACGATGGCGGGCGTAACGGCATCCCCGGTCTCTGCATCCCACACCACAAAGGTCTCGCCTTGATTGTCAAACCCGACAGCGGATATTTCGTATTTGGAAAGAAGCGGAGCACAAGCCTCTTTGACGGTGCGGACGATGTCTTCCGGCTCTTGCTCGACCCAACCTGCTTGCGGGAACCGAGCCGGTAACTGCGCCGAATTTTTTTCCACCATCTCGCCCAATTCGTTGACGATGACCGCGGTAGTTTGGGTGGTGCCTTGGTCGATGCCGAGCAGGTATTTCATGACGCCTCCATTGTTTTAAAAAGCGGTATCCCTTGCGAGATACCGCTTTTTTACATCATGTTGAACGGTTTAGTGCTCGCCGTATTGCTTCTCGATCTCGGCGATCATCTTCTGGCGTTCCTTGATCTTTTCGCCTTCAGGCACGCCTTCGAAGCGGGCATCTTCACCGCCGGTGACAAATGTGATGATCGTGCCGACGACGGCAACCACGATGGCGATGATGGCGGTTGTGCGGTCAGGATACAGGAAGTGGAAGACATCCGCTTCATTCACCGGGAGGAAGGTCATGCCAAAACCGATCAGAGCAAGCACAATGCTGATGGGCGCGTACTTCTTTGACCAGAACGCGAACAGGGCAACGACGAAGACGATGGTGAAGTAGAAGACCTTCTCATTGGGCGGGAAGAAACCACTGATTGCGAGCGTGACACCGAAGATGATGGCAAGCACAGCATTCGGTTTTGAAAGTCCACCGAGGTTGAAGGGACCCTTTTCTTTCCACTTGGCTCCGCCTTCTGCAAGAAGACCTGCGGCGATGGGCATCACCATGGATATGTAAAGAAAAACTGCACAAGCCACTGCCAGGATGAGATAAGCGGGAGCGTAGAGGGTGCTGGCAAAGGCAAGAATGGCAGAAGCCCATACTGCGGTGCCGGGGGTGCGGTACACAGTGCTAACTTGTGAAAGAGCCTTTGATGCAGGCAAGCCGCCATCGCGGGCAAAGGCATACATCATGCGAGAGCAGGAGGTAAGACCCGCCAACGCACAGACGTAATTGACCAAGACCATGCCAACTGCGAGGAATACGCTCAGCCATTGCGGCATGTTGGAGGAAGCCCACATGTAGAAGAACGATCCCCAGCCTGCGGCATGGGCTTCTTCAAGGCTTGGCATCGTTAGTACGTATGCTGCAACCGCCACAAGACCAAAGACCCAGGACCAGAATACGGCGGTCCACATGCCTTTCGGCACGTTGACTTGGGCATCCTGAGTTTCTTCAGAAGTATGGGCAGAGGCATCGAAGCCGGTGATGGTGTAACACACATACGATAGACCGAGCAGGAAAGCAAGCGCGACGCTTTCGGTGCGGAAAGGAACCACACCACCGCCAGCATCACCGGTTACATTCTGGAATGACCATAAGCGGGAGAAATCCAAAGGCACAGGGCTGAAGGCGAAGAGGGTGATGATCAAGATCACGGTCAGACCGAGGATGACATATCCGCTCCAGTCGGTCAGCTTGGTGGTGATGTTGATGAAATAATGATTCAAGAGAGCCTGGGAGCCGAGTGCGATGATGAGGAAGATCGATTGTTGAGTAGCGCCCCAAGCAGAAACATCGACACCAAGGACGGTGGCAAGTAGAAGGTCTTTGAAGAAGACGGTATAAAGGAGCACGTCAACCGAGGAAACTACACAGATCAAACCGATGAGGTTGAACCAGGCGGTTGCCCAGCCCCAGAACTTCCCGCCGAGGTGGCTGCTCCAGTGATAGAGACCGCCCGCAGTGGGGAAGGAGGAGGCGATCTGCCCCATGCCGAAGGCAACGCTCAAGGCGAGGATGCCGCCAACCAGCCAGATCAGGAAGGCGCCGCCAGAGCCGAGGGCATTAAAGGCAGCTGGGAAGGCAGAGATACCGCCAGCCAGGATACAAATGATGGAAAATGAAATTGCGAAGTTCGAAAACCCGCTCATGCGGCGGGACAGTTCCTGTGCATACCCCAGTTTGTGAAGAACCTGCTTATCGTGCGCTTGACTTTTATTAGACATTTTCGTAATTCTCCTTGACTTCCTTTGAGTTTTTAGATCAAGAAACCGAACTTACGAATAGCGCATATTATGTGTCATTGATACTGCACCTCCTCCTCCCAAACAGGAGTTCTCCTCAGAGTAGTATTATGTAATAGAAACACGCGCAGTTTGGAATGGGTTCGGTGAATTGTCTGGCAATTTTGCGCGTGCAAAAAACATGTAATAGTTAACGAACATGGGCGCATAGCTTCAGCGTATGCGCCCATGTTTTGTGATTATCCGAATAACTCCATCATTTGGCTGACGTGAACGACACCGTCGAAGCCTTTGATTTCGCCTTTGCGTATCTCGGCTTTTTCACCGTCAGGGTCGCCCAGGCAGGAGACGATCACATCGCCCGCACTGACATCTTCCTTCTCGGTATAGTGATTGGTGGTGACCAAGACTTTTGCACCCGCCGATTTAGC
>JBAIYF010000059.1:0-1551 GCA_037916115.1 Anaerolineales bacterium | reverse complement strand
GATCGCATCGGGGGAATTTTCGATCAAACTGCGATATTGCTCCTCGCTTTCCCGCAGTTGACTTTCGCGGGCACGGATGGCGCTCTCCATCTTATGGAAGTCAGCAAGCAATGTATCGATCTCCAGAAAGGATGCCTCCTCATACGCCTTTTGCCCCGCCTCGTAATTACCGCTCGCAAGCGCATCAGCACTTTGACTGAGATGCACCAGCGGCAGCACCAGTTTCATTTGCAGTTGCCCCAAAAAGACCCGTACTGTCACGGAAAAGATGAATATCGAAACCAGCGCAAGGGCAAGAATGGCGCCAACATAGGGAGCATACACCACCAGCATGGGGACTTCCGTGACCACGATCCAGTTGGTCGGCGCAATACGGCTGGCACTCCCCACCCACAAACGGCCGTCACGCCAATACCGCGTAATGGAGTCGTGTTTCAGGCCGTTGACCACGACCGGCCAGTCACCAATGTTGATGTGCTGGGCAACCAGCTGAAAGTCCGGATGAGCGAGCAGCGTCCCGCTCTGGTCCACAATAAAGACCGTCCCTGCCTCGTCAGCCTGTGCTTCGGAAATGGTGGACTGCAGGGCGGTCAGGCTAAGTTCGCCAACCAGATATTCGCCTGTATCGGTGCAGCGCATCAGGTAGGCGGTGGGCTGGCCGGTGCGCAAAGATGTAAAGGGAACGGAGAAATTTACACCGGCCGCACAGTTCAGGTCTGCAAAATATGCACGACGGGACATATCCAGCCCTTCGTATCGGGCATCAAAAGGCACGATGATCCTGATGCGCTTGTTCTTATCAAGCAGATAAATGGTGTCGAATATGCCATGCGAAGACTGGTTGGCCTGCATGGTATCCTCGATGAATTCCGTCGAACCAATTGAAACGATGGAGTTGATCGCGTCGAGTTCCTTGCCTGCATGGAAAAGGAAATGAGTGGTGGTGTATCCAATGGACCGGCTGTATCGCAACTGCTGGATTTCTGTAAGCCGCCCACCGTAATACGCTGCCGCCCCCATGACGACAATCATCACAACCAAGTATGGCAGAAGCAAGCGCTTCAACAACATCGCTTGCAGCGCTGCATTTAATGGCTGGGGCCGCCTTTCATCCATGAACTTATTCCACAGTAAACGTTTTCTTCGTGATGAACTGGCCATCGCTCACTGAAATCAAATAAAGCGTCCGCGTGACATCGCCAAATGCGTCGAACGAGATATCCCCGAACACACCGTGGAAATTTTTGATCTTCAGCAAGGCATCTTCAAGACCGTCGCGCTTCCCTTCGGTCTGCTTCAAGGCTGCCGAAAGGATCATGACCGCCTCGTAACCATACCCGGCAGCAAAGGTCGGCTCCCGTTCAAAACGGGCGTGAAACAATTTCGCAAATTCCACATACGATGGAAGGTCGCTGTTCTCATTATGAGATACAACGCTTAGGATCCCATCCACAGCGCTGCCGCCGTTCTCGATCAAGTCATTGGTCAATGCCCAATTGCTGGCGAGCAACTGAACGTTCAGTCCTTCCAGTTTTGCCTGCTGGGCGATCA
>JBAIYF010000058.1:0-1903 GCA_037916115.1 Anaerolineales bacterium | reverse complement strand
AGATCATAGAAGCCATTAGGAAGTCCGTCAACATAATCAGGGCTTGTGCTGGTCACATAAAGGAAATTTTTCCAAAAAATGCGACACTGTAGCAACAATACCGAAAAGGTTATGAGTTGCTACGGGCAACATGAAGCGAAGATAGGGTAACCGAACGAAGCATTAGGAAGGCATCCCGAAAGTGGTCGAGGGCCAGCCGTGCGACAATCTGGGCGTAGGTTCGGACGCGATAGACTGTTTTTTGCATTTTTCGGTAACGACGGTTGCCACGTTCGACAGCATTGGAAGTGGCACCCAGCAAGCGGTCATCGAGAAAGGTCAAGGCTTTTTCAACATTCACAGAGAATAACCCTTTCAAGATTTGGTTCAATGTGGTGAAACGTTGCACTCGTTTTCGTAAGGCAGCCAGTTTGGCAAGAGCGGTCGCAGAACGACAGCGTCGGTCAAAGAGGCGATAGGTTTCATCCATGATCTGCCGGAGGGTGCGCAGGTGTGGCAAGCCGCGCGTAATTCGTTGTAAAGTGGCTCGTTCTGCCTGCGTGAGATGATGTTGTACAAAGAGGAAGCGATACTCGAACAAGTCGGAGATTTTTTGTTGTAGGCGCTGGTGTTTTCGAACCAATGGACGTTGCTTGGTCGTGGGACGCCCACGCTTGAGTTTGGGTTGTTGGACCGTGAGTTGCTTTCGCACCTGCGCCACAGCCCGCAAAACCGCCTGATTCAAATCTTTGAGGATATGAAACTCGCAAATCTGATGGGACACATCGCCCCAGATGGCCTGGATGGCAGCCGGATATAAGGCAGAACCATCGGTGGTGATCCCTTTGACCACCAATTGCCGCGCCGCCAATGCTGTTTGAAAGCATTGGAAAAAAGAAAGGATGTCTTCCTGGCCTGGCGCATGCTCAAGAACCTGGAAAAACAGCCGCTTGAACGTACGATTGTCTACCAGAGAAAGCACGCAAAACGGACCATCATACAGTTCGTCTGCGGCCAGATAGCCGGAAAAGTCACTCAACGCCCAGTCCAGGTAGTCGCTTGCCCACCGTTCGCTTGCCCTTTTTCCCCCCCGCCTCCACCCAATTCTGGATGGTGGCGAAAGGGACAAACACGCGATGATCACGCCACAGTTGCCAACTCGCATTGCGATACGCCAACCCATCCTCCACCACCACACGTACCGCCAGGGCAATGACACGATGCGTGTACTGGCTACCAGGGGGCGCAACATCGCTCAAGTCGGTCATGAAATACCGGTTGCATTTCTGGCAATGGTGCTGCGAATAGGTGATCCACAGTTCCACCGGACAACCTTTGACCAAATCGCCCACGTCATGCAACTGTCGCTCGTACACGTGTTCCCGCCTGGCTGGTTGTCCACAGAATGGGCAGGGACGATGACGCACATTCCGGTTTTCCTTGACCACCTTGGCTTCCGGCAGATCTTCGACACCCTTGTACTCTACATCTGGCTTATATTCGCCTGGACCGTATTTTTTGGCTGTACTTGGCGTTTTCATTCCGCCAGTCTAATCCAAATTTCCGCCTTTCGGAATGTCTCGTCGGTAGATTTACTACAGTCTCGAATTTAGCTCTTTTTTACACATATTTTACTCAGCTACGAGAACTTATCGGTCAAGATGAGCCTGTTCCTGAATGTAATACATTCCCCCCTCCGGCAAGGAGGAACAGCAAAGGATGAACATGATGACACAACGCAGCCGCTCCGATCGAAAATCAATGGCACTTCTCTGCCTTCTCCTTCCCGGCGCACGCTCTTGTTTTGGTCCTGTTGGCAGCCCCACGCCCATTGGGCGCGGGGTTTGTCTTAAGAAAAATAAAAAATAGAAAAGGAAAATTGTAACAATGGCTAAGATCGATTTGAATCCGATGTTCAAAGGCG
>JBAIYF010000057.1:0-2661 GCA_037916115.1 Anaerolineales bacterium | reverse complement strand
GAAATGTTGAACGAAATGGGTGGTAATACACTCCCGCAGTAGGGTTTTTGACTTTCAGCAATTGACGGTTGGACACGCACCAATGTACACTCAACACCATGCACAGTTCCCCCGCCCGAACATGGGATCTCCCCTCCAGTTTGTTGATGCTAGTCGCAGTTCTATTATCCTCATGGCGGCTACAGGCAACCGCCTGGGTTGAAAATCTTGGTCTTATACATAATGTAGCCATACTGGCTTATTTGACCGGACTGGCATTGGGATACAGCCGTTTTGGCAAGCGTACCGTGTTCTGGCTTTCTCTTGCTTATATGGCAGTCTTCATTCCCTGGAGGCTGATGGGGGCAATTGATTTTGGAGAAGAACCCGTTCTTCTGCTGGAAAAACTCTCCGTTCTATTTGGGCGGATTTTCGCAGACATTCGGGAACTTTTGGGCGGCCGAGCTGTGGAAGACCCATTCTTCCTGCTGGCATTGATGTGCCTGCCTTTCTGGTTCACCAGCCTGTACAGCGGATATCAACTAACCCGGCATGCAAATTTCCTCAAGATCATCCTGCCTAATGGCATATTGATGTTCATCATCCATGCGTATCACTACACCACCAATGACTACACATGGATGTTCAGCTTGTTTTTTTTCATCTCACTTGTGCTGCTCAGCCGTTTGAAATATTTGAAAGACCGTAAAACCTGGGCACAGACCCGAGTACAGATCTCCAGCGAAAGCGGTTTGGATATGACAACCGCTGCTGTGGCCATCTCCACTTTGCTGGTGCTGGCAGCATGGGCCATTCCATATATCATTACTCCCCCACCTGAAGGAATTTCCTTATGGCGCAACACATATGGAAAAGTCTTCAACTCCGACCGCTTCGAAAACATCTTCGCCGCAGTGGAGAAGGAAAGCCAGCCAAAACCCCGCAATTTTCAAACCAACCTTTCGCTGGGAACGCGCACCCCGCAAAGCGATGAAGTGGTCTTTAAGGTTTACACCCCTCAAAATACCGCCGACTTTCCGCGCATGTACTGGCGCGGACAAGTCTATGACCGTTTTGAAAATGGAGTCTGGTCGATCACCAGCGAAGACGAGATCAAACGTTACCCCGCCGAAGGGGATATGGACATCCCCAATGAAGGGTTCAGACGCCGGCTTGGGTTCACATTCGACATTGCCATGGATGGGCAGATCGTCCTATATACAGCAGCGCAACCGGTCTGGATCAACCATGATGCCATCATGCTTTACTCAGAGATTGAAGAGGGGGTCTATGATGCCGCCGCCTTTCGTGCCTCACCCGCACTTGAACAGGGCGACCTGTACCGCACCAGTGCCCTGATCGCCAACCCAACCATCCCCGAACTGCGGCAGGCGGGGCAGGAATATCCCGACTGGGTGGCGACAAAATACCTGCAACTGCCAGAAGACCTCTCGCCGCGCATCCGTGAAGCAGCGCTGACAGTGACTGCTCCTTACGAAACCCCATATGACAAAGCAGCAGCCATCACCTTGTACCTGCGCCGTGAGATCAATTACGCTACAACCCTAAACATCCCCGAGAATGTAACAGACCCTTTGGAGTACGTCCTATTTGAAGGAAAAGAGGGCTATTGCAATTACTACGCCACCCTCGAAGTACTCATGCTGCGCTCGCTGGGCATCCCCGCCCGTCTATCTGTGGGATATGCCCAAGGCGAACCCAACCTGCAAAATACCCTTTTTATAGTACGTGAACGCGACCTGCATGCCTGGCCCGAAGTGTACTTCCCAGAGATCGGCTGGGTCGAGTTCGAACCCACCGGCAACCAGGACCCATTGGAACGCCCAGAAAGCCGCAATGACATACAACCGGCGGTGCCGTTCGTGAACCCTGCCGAAACCCAACGCCCGTTCGAAGAGGAAATTCCAAGTGAACTTGAACAGACGCCAGAGGAGGAACAACCGTCAGCGAATGTATGGCTGAATGGGCTGATCACAGCCCTCCCGTGGCTCGGAGGCGTGTTCTTCATCCTACTTTTGATCGGACTGCAAAGACGCTTCGCCCCTGAGCTCACGCCTGTTTTTGTCCTCCAAAGGTTGATCGAACGTTCAGGCTTTACCCCACCTAAATGGATCTACCGCTGGCAGGCATTTTTAAACCTGCCGCCCATTGAAAAATATTTCCACAGTGTGAACCTTGGTTTAAGGTGGCTCAAACGCCGGCAGGCAATACACATCACCCCCGCCGAGCGCGCGTGGATATTGAAACACACTCTGCCTGAAGCCGCCGAAGATATTGAGATTCTTTTGAATGAACATCAAAAGCAATTGTTCACGCCATTGGGTGGGAATGAAAGCCTTGCAAGGCATGCTGCTCTTCGGATTCTTCTAAAAGGCTTACAAAAAAGGCTAAAACGAAGTATCTTGGGATACAATTACGACGATATACAGGAACCGCCGCGATACAACCCATGACCGAAGATCTGACACGACCTCGAACCATTCATGATCAAATGACCGCACTTGCCACCGTGGCAGGAAAAATTCACGCGGAACTTGAGAGCGGCAAACTCAAATCTCCCAAAGATACCTTGGAACAGTTAATGTTCCTGAAAACCACGCTGGAAACCACCGGCACAAAAATGGAGTCGTTCCAGCGCGAGCATAGCAACATGCTCGCGCT
>JBAIYF010000056.1:0-1676 GCA_037916115.1 Anaerolineales bacterium | reverse complement strand
GGACAACTTCATCCTTGAACTTCTCAAGGCGTCCCTGGACGATCTTCTCTAATACTGCATCTGGCTTTCCTTCTTCTTTTGCTCGTGTACGGGCAATGTCTGCTTCGTGGTCAAGCACGGAAGTGGGAATATCTTCCGCTTTGAGATATCGCGGCGCTGAAGCAGCGATCTGCAAAGCGATCTCATGTGCCAGTTGGCGGAACTGCTCGGAACGAGCAACGAAATCGGTCTCGCAGTTGACTTCCACCATTACGCCTACGCGGCCTCCACCATGGGAGTAAAGTTCCACAACACCTTGTGATGCTTCACGGTCGGCGCGCTTGGCAGCGGTCGCCATCCCTTTTTCACGTAAATAATCCACAGCCTTCTGAAAATCGCCGTCAGCTTCGGTCAGCGCCTTGCGACAATCTAAAATGCCTGCACCTGTGGCGGCGCGTAGTTCTTTGATCATATCAGTCGTGATTTCCATCGGTTTATCCTTCTCGTGCAATTACCCTTGTTCTGTAGTGTCTGCGGAGCTTTCGGTTTCAGGTTCCGTTGCCGCGCTCATCTTTGCCAGAGTTGACTGACCGAGGAGAGCTTCATCTCCCAATTCTTCATCGGTTTCAACCACCTTGGGTTTGCGAGCGCCCTTGTCCGCTTTAGCTTTCGCTTGGTCCTCAGGTTTCTCTTCCATGTCCTCTTCTTTGCGCATTGCCTTGCCTTCGAGCACAGCATCGGCAACCTTGGCAACCAACAACTTGATCGCACGGATGGCATCATCATTGGAAGGAATAACATAATCAATGTCCTGCGGATTGCAGTTGGTGTCCACAAGGGCAACGATCGGGATATTGAGCAAATTCGCTTCATGGACCGCAGATTCTTCGCGACCGACGTCGATGATGAAAAGAAGATCAGGGCGGCGCTTCATCAAGCGGGTACCAGAAAGGCGCGTGGTAAGACGCGTGATCTCACGTCCGATGAGCAGGCCTTCCTTCTTGGTGAGGCGGTCAAGCTCATTGTTATCGCGCATTTTCTCGAGGCGTTCGAGTTCCTGAATACGAGCATACATCGTGGACCAGTTGGTGAGCATACCACCCATCCAGCGCTCGGTGACGTAGGGCATACCGCAGCGAGTTGCCTCTTCGGCGACGGTTTCCTGCGCCTGGCGCTTGGTGCCAACGAACAGCACAGTTCCACCGTTTGCAACTGCGTCACGAATCACGTTGTATGCCTGGTTCAACAACTTGGAGGTTTGTTGCAGGTCAATAATATGAATCCCGTTACGCTCGGTGAAGATGTACGGTTTCATACGAGGATCCCACTTGTTGGTGCGATGTCCAAAATGGACGCCACTCTCAAGCAGGGCTTTCATGGAAATAACAGCCATTGTTCTCCTAACTTTTCCGCTGTCCGACGCGCAAATTGTATGGCGTGCAACGGAATGAGTTTAGCGGGGATTTGTCACCCGCTCAGGGACGCTTGATGCCCGTCCCAGGCAAGATGTGGCGCTTTCGGTTTCGATACCTTTGTACTCAACCACCAACGCCGGGGCGGGATTATAACATAGAAATGTTACTTCAAAAAACCTTGCGAAGGTGAGTTTGTTCTTTAAAATGCTCATTCGGAACCGGAAGAATTCCAGCCCCGAATGAGCATTTCCGCATATAAGTTTGTTTATCTGCAGGGATGAG
>JBAIYF010000055.1:0-3160 GCA_037916115.1 Anaerolineales bacterium | reverse complement strand
GTTACGCAGTTGATCCAGCAGTGTGCGGTATTCCTGTACATTGGGTGGGTTCATGAGCACGATCTGGTTGATCACTTCCATGGCGCCTTGTTTGTCCCCTTTTTCGATCAGGGTCTCGCCGAGTTGGTCGAGGATGGGTACGGCGTCGGTGACCCGCCCCATTCGTTGGAGCAGTGCGGCGAGGGTACGTTTGAACAGGGGCTGTTCCTCGTGGTCGCGGATGAGTTCTTCAAGGAAGGTGACCGCCAGTTCATTCTTGTTCTGGCTTTCGAGATGGGTGAGGTAACTTTCCAGTTCGCTCATGGCGCGGTCTTGTTGAGCCATCCTGAGGTTTAATTCGATCAACTGCCTGCGGGCGGAGTCGTCGTCGGGCACGAGTGTGCGGATCTGTTCATAGACGCGGATGGCTTGTTTCCAATCCAGGCGCTGCATGTCGATATCTGCCATGCGCTGGAGGATGTGGATGTTCCAGTCTCGGCTGGCGTTGCCTTGTTGCACAAGGCGCAGGGCGTTGGTATACGTCTTGCGGGCCATGTCCAATTCCGCGAGGCGGTAGTGGATGGCAGCAAGTTCAAGGTATTCTTGAATGGCATCGTCGTTTTGACCGCGAGCTACGAGTTGTTCGATCAGGCGGTTGCGCGCGTTCATGTCCATTGGGGAGATCTGGATGATGCGGCGCAGAAGTTTGGTAGCCTGCCCTACTTCACCACGGACGCTGTATGAGTGCGCCACTACGCTGAACTTGGTGATGGCTTCATTGGTATGACCTTCCTGCACAAGCAGGTCGCCCATGATGATGTGCAGTGGCAGGTAGGTGGGGGCGTATTGGATGGCGCTGTAGGCTTCGTCCATGGCAGAGCGCAAAATTCCCATGCGCGCCAGTTGGTTGATACGGTTCATGGATTCGAGCACAGAACTCGACTGGACCTGAAGGATCATATCCGCTAGCGGGGCGGGGAGATCGCCTTCCTGTCTGGGCATTTGTTCGCGGGTCTTGTGCATCTGGTCGCGCCAGTCGGGTCGCATGAGCAAACCGCGTATGTTGTCGCAAACTTTGCGGAATGCGGACTCATCGGTCTGTCCCTGATAGGACTCGATCAACGGTTCGTATTGTTGACGGATGTCATCTGCCTGCCCGGGGGCGGTGGTAACGGCATCGGCGAACTTAAGTGCCTCAAGATACTCGAGTGCTGCAGCTTTAATCTCGCCCTTCTTGAGCAGTAACTGACCCAGCAAAAGCCGTGAAGCCAGGGCGTAATCGATGTGTTTAACGGAATTTTGCAGGAAGCGCAGGGCGGCATCGGGTTTGTCGCCATTAGAGCGCAAGGATCCAAGGTTGAAATACAGCGCCGGGTTGGTAAGCCCATTCTCAAGCGCGGCTTCAAATTCATCCGCGGCTTGCGCATCTCTGCCTTTGGATTGGGCGTCAATTGCCTGCCCCAAATGCAGGATGATCTTCACGTTTTCAGACTGTGCAGGGAGCGAGCCGGTTCCCTTCATGATGACCGAAATACCCTTGCGGTCTTGGGCGGCGGGGCTTGAATCGTCTGAAAAATCGAAGAGGAGTTCCGCCAGTTGGGTCAGTGCCTTTTGGCGCGCCTCAGCTATAGGGTCCAAGCTGGAAGAGGTTTTTTGCGGCTGAGTATTCTGCAGCTGCTTGACCTGTGCCATACGGATGGGTCCTGTTCCGCCTTTGGCGCGGATCGGTTTGGGTAGCAGCTGCCCGGTGCGCAGAAGTGTTTGTGCCTGTTTTACTTCGGGACTGTTCGGCAGGAGCGACTGGGCTTTGTTAACCATCTCCTGGGTTTTCTCGGCGTTGCCTGCGCGCTGCAGAATGCTGGCGAGCGCAAGATACTCGGTCACTGCCTGTTGCGGGTGGTTTAGTTTTTCATGCACCTGTGCAAGGCGTGAGTGGGCAATCGCGTTCTCAGGGTTGATGCTGGTGACATGCACCCAGTTTTCGATGGCTTTTTCTGCATCGCGCTGTTTGAGGAAGAGATCACCTGCCCGGATGGCGGCTTCCATTGCGGTTTTCAGGTCGCCGGTTCTTTCGGAGAGTTGTGCCACCTGCTCCATGGGGAGCGGATCATCTGGCGAAAGTTTGGCGGCACGCAAATAGATCTGCAGGGCTTCATCCACATTATTAAGTTGATACAAGGCCTGCCCAAGGCTGTTAAGGGCTTTGGGCTGGTCTGGGAATTCCTGCAGGGCGCGGCGATAGGCGGCTGCAGCCTTCGACCATTCCTGGTCCCAGGCTGCCGAGTGGCCTTCATTCATTGCTTTTTGAAAAATATCTTCTCGTCCGGGCATAATTTTTATTTTACTTTCAAACCTTTGGGGTTTTACTTACAATCATGCAATTATAACCTTATAAAAACACCCTAAAGGTTCTTAAAACCTTTAGGGTGTGGGTTACTTTAGTACGGTCATTTCCCCCCAGTTTTCACCCGCCCGTGCTTCAGTTTCCAGCGGAATGCTCATTGGGTAGGCGTTCGCCATGGTTTCCTGTACTATTTTTGCAGTCTGCTCTAATTCCTTTTTGGGAACTTCCAACACCAGTTCGTCATGCACCTGGAGCAGCATTTTTGCGCCGAGCCCTGCTGTTCTTAACGCATGGGGGATTTTCAACATGGCAATCTTCATGATATCTGCAGCGGTGCCTTGAATGGGGGCGTTGATGGCTTCTCGCTCTTCCCGGTTCTTTAGCTGGACGTTGGTCTTGGTCAGCAACGCCGGGAAGTATCTCCTACGCCCAAGTAGGGTTTCGACATACCCGATCTCGGCTGCCTGCCTGCGGATGCCATCGAGATATTTTTTGATGCCGGGGAATTTCTTGAAATACGCCTTCACAAAATCTTCTGACTCGGCGAGCGTGAGTCCCGTGGAATGCATCAACCCAAATGCCGACATACCGTAGATCAAACCGAAGTTGATCGCCTTGGCGTGACGGCGCATGTCTTTGGTGACCTCTTCCAATGAAATATCATACACAGCCGCGGCAGTGGTGGAGTGGATGTCTTCCCCGGCACGGAAGGCGGCAAGCATGGCTTCATCCTGCGCCATGTGTGCCACAATGCGAAGCTCGATCTGTGAATAATCGACCGATAGCAGTACATTACCTTTGTCGGCGATAAAACCGTTGCGGACTTTGCGTCCCGTT
>JBAIYF010000054.1:0-6950 GCA_037916115.1 Anaerolineales bacterium | reverse complement strand
TTATTTTGAGCGAGGGAGATCATTCCGCTCAGCCCGCCAAGGTTCATCGTATCTACTGCGGAAGAAGGCACGATTACCATGGCGCCTCTCTCTTTCAACCCTTCAAACAGCATATTCATTGCGCGGAGATGAAGCGCGGTTGGGTTGTTGATGTATGCCTGCGAAGCCTCGGAGAACGAAGCGGCGATCTGCTTTTCCGACTCGCCAAGGATTACGCGTGCCTGGCGTTCGCGTTCCGCCTGAGCCTGACGCGACATGGCATCTTCCAGGTCCTGCGGAATAACGATATCGCGGATTTCAACCGACTGTACGGTGACGCCCCAGGGCGTTGTGCGCTCATCGATCACTTGTTGAAGTTCCTGGTCGATTACGCTGCGTCCCACCAGAATATCCGCCAACATCTTTTTGCCGATGATGTCTCGTAATGCGGTTTGGGCAGCCCAATCTACAGCAGCGCGGTAATCTTCCACTTCAAGCGCAGCTTTCTCTGCATCCCATACCACCCAGAACAGTACGGCATCCACATCTACTGGAACGGTATCCTTCGTCAAAGTCTTCTGTGCCGCAAATGGCGTCACCATCACGCGGTGATCGATCCAGGTTGGCGCAGTATCTACAATAGGAATGATCCAAAACAAACCGGGACCATAAAGCCCCTTGAACTTGCCAAGTCTCAGTACAATGACCTTCTCCCATTGCGCAGCAACTTTTAACGCGAACAGGATGTAAATGCCGATCAACATCCATAGAATGACCCAGGTTCCAATGACGGCATCGGTGTATTTACCATCGCCATATATTGCACCTGCCATTGCGATCAGCAGGAACAATCCAAAGATGCTTCCTGCGATTGGCGGAATGTGCTGGTCTTCCTTTTTGGTTTGTGTAATGGATTTGAAAAAATTGGAAATCATGTTTGCTTTCTCCTTGATTATTCTTTATCTTTCGCTTCTTTATGAACGTTTAGTCTGTCTCTCACCATTTGGCTGATTTCACGCTCTGAGAAACCCAACCGAATTGCCTCGCTAATAAACCGGTTTGTCAATTCAACGAGAGACTCTTCTCTCAGTTTCTTGGTCACTTCTGGCGGCGGGATCTCTGTGATGTATGTGCCTCTTCCTTGCTGGGTGGATATGATGCGGGCTTCATCCAACATACGATAGGCACGTGCCACTGTATTGAAGTTGACTCTTAGTTCCAACGCCAATGCGCGAACGGTTGGTAATTGATCGCCGGGTTTCAATATTCCATTGGCAAGCTGGCTTTGTATCTGTGAAACGATTTGGGTGTAGATGGGCAGTTTGGAGTGGAAGTCGAGTTGGAGGGTTAGTTTTTTTTCGGACATACATACTCCTAATATTGTACTAATTGTATCATTGTGTGAATTGTAGCACTTAATAGGGTTTTGTCAATGCCCTGTGGCTGGGGTGTGGTTAAGTTTTGAAGCGCAAAAGCAGGTTCGATGTTTGGTTTGAGGCGTTTTTGTGCTTACAGTCCTCTTATGATTCGCTGATAATCCGCATGGTAGAATTCCAGCGCAATCATTTCAAGGAGTAAAAAAATGGAAGCAAAAACTGGTACCTGGACTGAGAAAAAAGGTTTAGCGCAAATGTTGAAGGGCGGCGTCATCATGGATGTGGTGAATGCCGAGCAGGCGAAGATCGCGGAAGAAGCGGGTGCATGTGCGGTGATGGCTCTTGAACGTGTGCCTGCCGATATTCGTGCGGATGGCGGCGTGGCGCGCATGAGTGACCCCGATATGATCCTGAAGATCATGGATGCGGTTTCGATCCCTGTGATGGCGAAGTGCCGTATTGGTCATTTCGTTGAAGCGCAGATATTGGAATCGATCGGTGTGGACTACATCGATGAATCTGAAGTGCTCACCCCGGCGGATGAAGAACATCACATCTTGAAGCACAACTTCAAAGTGCCGTTCGTTTGCGGATGCCGCAATATTGGTGAAGCCCTGCGCCGCATTGGTGAAGGCGCTGCGATGATGCGCACCAAGGGTGAAGCCGGTACCGGTGATGTGGTGGAAGCTGTGCGCCATGCCCGCTCTGTGATGAGTTCCATCCGTCAATTGCAGACGATGGGCGATGAAGAGTTGATGACCTTCGCCAAGCTCAACGGCGCTCCCTATGAGATCGTGAAGGAAGTAAAGGAACTCGGACGCTTGCCCGTGGTGAATTTTGCGGCTGGCGGTGTGGCAACTCCTGCCGATGCCGCGTTGATGATGCAGCTCGGTGTGGATGGTGTTTTCGTTGGGTCTGGTATTTTCAAATCTGGCGACCCTGCCAAGCGTGCGGCTGCGATCGTTAAGTCGGTGACGCATTATCAGGACGCCTCCATTCTCGCGGAAGTGAGCAAGAACCTTGGCGAAGCCATGGTGGGACGCAACGTGTCGCAGATGCCCGAAGGCGAGAAACTTGCCGGACGCGGTTGGTAAAACAGACCGTGGACGATAGACCATAGACCGTAGATTGGTTTTATGGTCCATCGTCCATCGTCAATGGTCTAAAAATGAAAATCGGTGTATTAGCGTTACAAGGTGATTTTGCAGAACATGTTTCCATGCTGAAAAGAATCGGTGTGGAGACCGCCGAGGTGCGCCTGCCTAAACATCTCGAAGGTTTGGATGGGCTTATCATCCCCGGTGGCGAATCGACCACGATCGGCAAACTGGCAGTGGCATATAACTTGATGGAGCCGCTGCGTGAATTTGGAAAGACCCATGCCATGTGGGGAACGTGTGCTGGTGCGATCTTCCTCTCGAAGGATATTGGACGTGACCAACCTTTACTTGGGTTGATGGATATAAAAGTCCAGCGCAATGCGTTTGGTCGTCAGGTGGACTCGTTCGAGACCGATCTTGAGATCGATGAATTGTACAAAGCCACAGGCACGGAACATCCCTACCATGCGGTCTTCATTCGTGGACCGGTGATCGAGTCTGTCAGCGGAAACGCGAAGGTGTTGAGCGCGTTGGACGACGGGCGCATCGTTGCCGCCCAGCAGGGACATTTACTGGCGACATCCTTCCACCCCGAATTGACAGGCGATACGCGCTTTCACGAGTACTTTATTTCATTGGCATCGTGATGTATGGCAGGGACAGGTATATCCTGTCCCTGCATAATAAAATGACCATCCGCCCTCTCGACCTGCTAGACCTCCCCACCATTGCTCGATATCGTAATGATGTTCTTACGCTCGATAGCACTCGGGCGCTCACTCGCGGACATCCGCTGGGGGCGATGGGGTTGCTGGCATACATCAACCCGGCGCGGCATTTGTATGCGGCGGTCCATCATGGCGATGGTGACAACCTGTTGGGCGGAATCATCCACACACGCGGCGAAACCTTTGCCAAACTTTTATACCTTGCGCCCTCCTTCCGGCTCGCCGACCCCAACCTGCCTGCTCTGGTCGAACATCTGACTGCGCAGGCTGGTGAGTGGCAGGCGTTCCATGTGCTTGCCGAGGTGGATGAGACCAGTGATGTTTTTATGACCCTCCGCCGGTCGGGGTTCTCCGTCTATGCCTGGCAAAGGGTCTGGGATGTGAGTCATATTCAGAAAACAGGAGCAGGCTCAAATCCGGGTTGGAGGCGGGTGCAGTCCATTGACCTGCACGCGGTGCAAAGTCTTCATTATCAGATCGTGCCGCAATTGCTCCATCCTGTAGACCCCGCACCGAACCGCCCGAACGGTTTCATTCATTCTGATGGACGTTGTTTTGCAAGTGTCAATTATGGCATGTATGGCGTAATGCTCACGCCGCTGATGCTGCCTGATGAAGCAGAGGTTGGTGATAAGATTACATCACTGATGGGCAGCCTTTTTGAGCGCCGCGGCCGTTCTGTATACCTGACGGTGCGTTCGTATCAAGCATGGCTTGAACCTGCGCTTGAAGATCTTGGTGCAAAGGCACTGCCCCGGCAGGCGGTGATGGTGAAATATCTTGCGCGGCTGGTAAAGGGAGAGCAGCACGCGCGTGTGGTTCCGCCCAATGCCGGCATTCAACCCACACAAATGAGCAGATTGGATACGGATGAGTAGTTGGTCGATCTATAATCACGGCAAAACCATTGGCACCAAAGGCGCCGAGGGCGGCGTCATCCTTTCGGATGAGTCACACCCCGATGGCGCGCGCATCACGCTTAAACGCGGCGATGGTTTTGTTTCGGTTTCTGTCAGCATTCGCGGTTGGATGGACCACACCCGTTTCTTCTCCACCGATGCCGATGCCCAGCGCGAATACCGCGCCATGCGCTCGGCGGTGGTCAATGTATTGAACGTCATCAATGCCAAAGAGGCAACTGAGATAAAGATCTGGGAGTCGATCTCCGAATTTGTCCGGCGGTATCCATAAATGTTGAAAGCGCTGATATTCGATTTTGACGGGCTCATCCTCGACACCGAGACGCCCGAAGTTTTGGTGTGGCAGTCCATTTACAAAGAGCATGGATTTGAACTGCCCGTTGAAGAATGGGAAAAGACCGTGGGTGGATACGGCATCTCGAATTTTGACCCTGCCCAAAACCTCTCGCTTCTTTCTCAGGGACGGCTGGATCCTGTTTCCCTCAAAGCCCGCTACAGGCTGGAAGCGGATGCGATCATCCACGCCAACCCGATCCTGCCCGGCGTGATGGATATGATCCACTCTGCAAAGCAGCACGGACTCAAGGTCGCCATTGGTTCCAGTTCCCCGCACTCCTGGGTCGATACCCACGCGCAGCGGCTGGACATCTTTCACCACTTCGACCACATCATCTGTCAGGATGATGTCGCCCCCGGGCGCACCAAACCCCACCCCGATATTTATTTGAAAGCGCTCGATACCCTGCAAGTGGATAAAGCCGAAGCGGTGGTCTTTGAAGATTCACCCAATGGTGTCTTGGCATCCAAACGAGCAGGTGTTTTTGTGGTGGCGGTTCCCAACCCGCTCACGGCAAAAATGAATGTGCAGGGTGATTTGACGGTTCCATCACTGGCTGAGTTGACCCTGCAGGACTTAATGAACAGGTGACAGTCATTTTTTAGTTTGAAGCCTATGCAGAAACGCGTCATTCCATTTCTTTTTTTTGTGCTGGGTGCCCTTGCGGGCGCCTCGTATTTTTTATTTAACCCCGCAACTAAAGCGCCTGAAGCCCCCTCGGTTGACCTCGTCAGTGAAACTCCTGCCATCCTCTCGGCTGATCTTCCGAACACTCTCCCGCTGGGTGACTCTCCATTGAAAAGAAATATCGTGATCGCGGGCGACTATCTTATTCGTCAGCAGCTTGTGAACGGTGAACTGGCGTATCAAGTCAATGTTATGACCGGCGACCGCTCGTCCACGCCATCGAATCTCCGCTTGATGAACGGCGTGAGTGCGCTTTATACGGTTTGTCGTGTATCGGGCGATGCAGTCTATTGTGAGGCGGGTGATAAGGCATTGACTCACTATCTCCCCGGCTTGTTCTCAGACCCTGAGCATTTCAAAGGGATGTGCCTGTATTCCAATGGCAATTGTCCGTTGGGTGGTGCGGCGGCGGTTGTGGATGTTGTTTACAGGCGCTGGCAGTCAACGGGCAATGTGATGTTGGGGGATCGTAACCTCTTGTCAGATGCAGTGGAACTTGGCTACTTCATCGTCTCCATGCGCAGACCGGAGGGCGGTTTCTACCATTCCTTCGACCCGCACTTTGGCGGGACCGTGAACCCAAATTATTTTGATCCGAACTTCAACGGTGAAGGTCTTGTTGCACTGCTGCAACTCTACGAAATGACGGGCAATACTTTCTGGCTTGAACAGGCTCAGGATGTGAATGGGTTCATGATCTACCAACCCGTAACGGAAGACCATGCGCACAGCATGGCGCTTGCCATGTTCGCTCGCCTCGATAGTCTGACCTCGGAAAGCGAAGCCTACGCCAAACAGATCGCCGACCTCGTCATCGCTGGGCAGATCCGTTCGCTCAACCCGGCGAATTCGAGCATAGCCACTGCCGCCAAAGTGGAATCACTTTCGGCGCTGGCGCAGGCGTTTGCATTGTCCGGTTCGGATCATGAATGGCTGGAGCGTGATATTCAAGCGTTTATCACGTTCGTTCAGGTGCGGCAGTTCCCGGCAAATGATTGCAATTTTCAGTTCACTGAAGGCATGATTGCGGGATATCAAGGCGGTATCTTCAACACCTGCAGTGACCCATCCATTCGGGTGGATGGGATTCAGCATTGGGTCAATGGGCTGACGTTGTATTTGGAATATTTGGGGATGGGGAAGTAGGTCTGGTAACTGGTTACTGGTATTCCACCAATCAAACCAATAAAAAACTCCCGCCGATATTTTTTGGCGGGAGTTTCTCTTTTCACTTTCTACGTCACCTTCTCGCGCATCACGGAACTGATGTAGTCCATGAGCGAGACGACCACGGCGATCGCGATCATCTGTGCGGAGGCGGCGCGGTAGTTGAGCAGGTTGATGTTCTGTTGCAACAGGAAGCCGATGCCACCACCGCCCACAAAGCCGATGATGGTGGACATGCGCACGTTGATGTCCCAGCGGTACATGGTGTAGGAGATGTACGGCGGTACGATCTGCGGCACCACAGCGTAGATGATGGTCTGCAGGCGATTTGCGCCGGTGGCTGTGATCGCCTCAAGCGGACCGGCTTGAATGCTTTCCACTTGTTCCGAATACAGCTTTGCAAGGCTGACGATGGTGTGCAAGCCAAGCGCCATCACACCGGCAAAGGGACCTATCCCCACCGCGATTACGAATACGATCGCCATCACCAACGCTTCAACAGAACGCAGGGAGTTGAGTATGGTGCGGGTGATATAGTAGATGACCATGCCTGTGGGCAGGGTGTCTTTGGCTTTTGTGAAGATCGCCAGCAAAAGACCAAGCCCGGCGCCAACGAGGATGGGTCCGGTTTGGGTGTATTCGGGTCTGCCGATCTG
>JBAIYF010000053.1:0-3012 GCA_037916115.1 Anaerolineales bacterium | reverse complement strand
TCACCGCCCAGATCAAATGCAAAAGATTGCGGTTGCTCGGCAGGAGCCGCCGCATTGCCAGACATATCCTTCAACCAATCGGGAGTTTCGCCACCCAGATCAAAGGAAGAAGGCTGGGCATTTTCAGCGTTGCGCTCATCACTGGGTTGGTCAAACCAGTTTGAAGCACCGAAAGAACCGGTGTTCGCTCCAAAGGCAGATTGCTGTTCAGACTCGGATTGTGAGAACCAATCCGAAGAACCGCCCGCATCCGAAGCTGATGGTTGCGAGAAAGGCGATGAATCAAATGTAGGCGGCTGTCCCTGAGAGCCAGTGTCACGCAGGAAGTCGGTCAGTTCGTCTTTTTCACCGCCAGCCGCAGCAGACGCTTGAAGCCCGGCGAGCCAATCGGGGACTTCTTCTGAATCGCCAGTGCTTGGAACAGAGGGTTCCGCCCAATTGATGCCGGAAGGTGCAGACGGAGCTGGAGGCTCCACTGCTTTTTCCTTTGGCTTGCTTGTACCAGTAATGCTGGCGAGCCAATCTGGAATTTCGTCATCGGCGTCGTCATCGGATTGGGATTGCAGACCAGCCAAAAAGTCCATGTTTGAAGCGGGCGCAGTTTTTGGAGCAGGTTTCTGCGGCGGCGGCTGTATGGGGGGAATCTCTTTTTGAGGGGAGGCGTCTTCCTGTTTTGCCTGCGCACGCGCATCTCGCAGCCATTCAGGAAGCATGGGTTCCAGTTCGCCTGTATCCAAAGGCTTTGGCGATTGCCCAGGGGCAAAGAGGGCATCGGTTGCCAGCGGGGTCTGGCAATTCGAGCAGGATTTTCGACCGACGGGGTTTTCCGTCCCGCAGTGAGGGCACCTTCTTGTGTCAGCCATTATTTACCCCCATACGGACGGTCCACGCCAAAGAGCACGCGCAGACCTGTGAACAATGTGCCCAGTGCCACACCAATCAAAATTCCACGCGCGCCGCCAAGCGCTAAAATTTGTGAAACCCACGGGCGGACGAGTGTACCCAGAATGGGCATATCACCAAATGGCAGAGTTGCAGATGCAAGGAAAATCAGAGAGGCTGTAACGATGAAGACAATGCTCATCATGTCTGTACGACGTCGCAGGAGGCGGATGGCGGCATAGATCAATGTAACAGTAAGAATGGCAAGCAGAGAAGCTTCCACCGGAATGATGATACCGTTCAGGAAGATAGCTTGCATTAGTGGATGTTGCGGTCTGAGGACCAGCCCGAATATAAAAGAAGCGATCATGCCCATGACGAGCATGGCGCTATAGACGTTGTCTTTTGCGCGGCGGCGGACTTTATCGGCATGGACTGTGACAAGATTGAAAATACCAACCAGAGCTGCACCAGCAGAAATGATGATCGCCCAATCCAACAGCAAAACCTGGATCGGAGTTGCAATGGGCAGGAAGTATCCTAAAAGGATGAGCAAGCCCACAGCAATGGCAATGATGGCTGTCAGTATGCGCATTAGATGACCCCTATGAACTTCAGCCCTGCGCCTGCAACCAACCCAAGGATGATCAACCAGCGGAATATATCCTGCACGGTCAGGCTGGCGGCATGGACGACATCATCATTAAGATACGCGCCAGCTGCGAACAGTTCTTCCCCGATCAACGCATCTTGTGTGCTGGCAAAGAGTACGGATTGCCCCGCCAGATCATCGGATGCGCCAATGAGGGAGACATTGGCACGGTCGGCAGCGTCGGTGATCAAACCCGCTTCGACGCCAAGGTTTCCGATCAGGATGGTGGTGGAAACATTCTCATTGGCTGCAATGTGCATGGCGCCAGCAGCATAACTAAATGGAGTAAGCCCCGTCACTCGCCCAAATGTGTGGACGTAGGCATCCTCCACGCCTGCCGCTTGATAACCAGCTTGCAGGGTGTCCTGGGTCAAGAGACCCAGTGTGGGGTCACCGGATGAAGCGACAGAGGGCATATCACTGACCGATGTACGTTCGGCGACATTTCGAAGAAGGGCAAGTCCGGCAAATGCGGAGCCGCCGTGTCCATTCATCATGTTGCCATGCCCAAGTGAAATGTGCAGTCGTTTTCCATCCTCGATGCTCAAACCAAGTGAGCGCACGAGGCGGGTGAAAGCTGGAATCTCCCGCAGAACGGCGGGCGAACGACGCTTCCATAATGTGATCACGCCAAGCAGGATTATGGCAAAGACAAGAATGGCTAATGCGATCATGAACCCGCTCCAGTATTGGTCAGAAAAGCGGCGAATGCGCGTGTCTCTGCTTCATCTTCAAGCAGACCGGCAAGCGCAGTAAGGGTTTCGTTTTTGAAAAAGCCGCCGCTAAAATAAATCGCCTGTGCACCGAGCAGGGCAAGCGGGCTTCCTGCTTCGAGGAACGAGGCGACAAGATCGTGAAGTTGATAACGGCGCAGGGCATCAGCCCAATGTTGCCAGAATTCGCGCGTTGAATTCATAGTTAATTGCGAGTATAGCATAAATTCAATGTTGAACCCGCCGCTGGATGGGGAAAAATGTTACAGTTTAATGAAAATAAGTCCCTGAAGCGTACGCTTCAGGGACTTATTCAATTACGGTGCAATAACCGTGCCGGAGGGTATCTCCACATCCTTTGGCAGGATGACGATGCCGTCGCGCACATACCATTTTTCGTTGTCAATATCCGTGTTGCGGGGGAAAGGCTTGATCGTTACATCTGACCCGATGTGAACGTTCTTATCCAGAATCGCGCCTTCAATATGACAATTGGCACCGATGCCGATCGGCAGTTCACGCCAGTCGCGCTCAAAATAATCTGATCCCATCAGGATGCTGTCTTTGATCACACACCCGGCGGCGATCTGGCTGCGAATGCCAATGATGGAGTGCTCAATCTCCGACCGTAAAACACGGCAGCCTTCCGCAATCAGGACGTGCTTTAGCTTGCATTCCTCCACGATCGAGGCGGGCAGGTAGCGGGTATCGGTATAAATGGGCAGTTTGGCGTCGTAAAAATCGAAGGGCGAGTCTGCACGGGTG
>JBAIYF010000052.1:0-4745 GCA_037916115.1 Anaerolineales bacterium | reverse complement strand
AGCGGCGGTTGTACAGCCCGGTCAGGGAATCATGCAATGCCTGTAATCGAAGGTCTGCTTGCAGCTTGAAAACTTCATCTGCCCGGGTTTGCAGTTCTTCATATGCTTGCAGCAGGGCATTTTCCATTTGCTTGCGTTCATGAATTTCGTGCTCGTTCGAGTCTAAGAGCTTGGAATTATTGAGCACCAGTACGGCAAGCGAGGCGAGGTGGTTCAGAGATTGAAGGTCTTCCTCTGAAAACCCAAATGAGGACGAAGTATTTGCAACTTCCAGCACGCCAATGATCTCTTCATTGGTCTTGATCGGGATACCGGCAAGTGAACGCAAATTCTCGCCTTTGTATCGTTCGTCGCGGAATTCCCAGGCTTCATAATTCTCTACGATAACGATCTCACCGCTTTGCCAGACTTTTCCCAAAACCCCTTTGCCCGGTTTGGGCTCGCTCCTGCCAATGTTATGCGAAAATTCCACCGTGGCAGCCTGCAAAACCAGGTTGTCTCCATCTGGCAGGAAGATATATCCATGCTCGGCATTGACAAGTGATGCCGCATGGTGGGTTATGTTGTTCAACAAGGTTTGGGTATCTTTACGGTTCAAAAGGTCGAGTGTGATCTGCTGCAGGTTGGAAAGGTGTTGATTACGCTGTCGCAGCTTGTCTTCAACAAGTTTCTGTTCGGTGATGTCTTGAATGGCTCCATACGAGTGGATTGGACGTCCTGTTTTTTCATCAAGGACGCCATACCCATATGCGGAAAGCCAGCGGATCGAACCATCAGGACGGATGATACGGAACTCACTTTTATCGACCTGTCCGCTGTTTAATCGTGTATTCCGCAATTTCCAAATATGCGCATCTTCCGGGTGGACGATGGCTTCCAATCCTCGGCTCATGATCGGGTCGTCCGGTTTATGTCCGGTGATCTGCTCAAAAGCGCCGCTTGTCCACTCGCGGCGTAGAACGCCATTTTCATCGGGACCAAAAGAGAAAACATAATCTGAAATCAGATTGGATATCTTGCGATATCGGTCTTCACTTTCGCGCATTTTCGTCTCAGCCAGTTTTATCTCGGTGATGTCTACAAAGTTGATGATCACTTTTTCGATATTGCCGTCATCCCTGAATACGGGCATGCCATTCACATTTACCCAGGTTGGGGAAGCGAAGCCCGGCTTTTCGATCCCAAATTGATAGTTGTTAAGAGGGCGTTTCTGCCTAAATACAATGTTTACAGGATATTCTTCGACTTCGATCTGCCTGCCCATTTCATCCACGAACTTCCAGGCGGCGTCAATTGCTTGTTTCCCCAATATTTGGTCTTCGGTTAATCCCAATATATTTTGTGCGGTTGGGTTGCTTAATATGACTCTCGTGTCCGCGTCATGCACCACCACCCCAATAAGAAGGTTATCTAGGGTGGCTTTGTAATCTGCGCCGCTTTTGCGCAGTGCAGCCTCTGCGCGGCTGCGCTCCTCCGACTCCTGCTTGAGCCGGGTTAATGCATCCTTTGTGCTTTGGTTGATATATAGGGTAAGGCTTCCGCTTGCTCCAAAGATGAACGTTAATGCGAGCCACTGAATGTATCCATCCCTGTAATCAGGCACAGGGAGCAGACCGGCGTTTTCAGCAATGATCAGTCCTGCGATCGCCATCGAACTGCCTGTGATGGAAAAGAATAGCCCACTCCAATTGAATATCAATCCAGATAATATGATAACCAGAATATACCCCGCGACTGCGGGGGTGCGGATCGTCCCTTGCCCAATTCCGGCATCGGTAACCCAGAGAAAAAGGATTGCGATCGTGCCAAACGCCGCCCATCGAACCCGCCCCTGCGATAAAAGTCTCTGCAGGGTTATCAACATCAAAAAGATCGAACCATCTCTTATCAGTATTTGGCGAGTTACTTGCTCTGTCAGGATATCAGCCAGAAGAGTCAGAAATAAATATATTCCACCTACCCTTATGGAAATATTGATCCAATTTTCATGACGTTTTTTTTCATCATCATCAAAGATGGGAGGGAGCAGTAATTTCTTCAACATTTGGACTTTTTTTTGTAGTATATCGTATTGGATATATTAATGAGCCAAACAAAAGAGTTAAGTTGAAGACATCTACTTTTTGCGGCTATTCAGGATAAGTATATTTTGGGACGGAACTGGATGGTCGTTTGCCAAGCGCCTGCTATAATCCTGTGCATGATTAACTGGCATAAAACGAGCCTGGAGATCGCCACCTCTGGTAAGGGTCTTCACGATATCACTTCATCCCTCCGCGCCCAATTGAAGGAATGGGGCGTGCGCGAAGGGATGTGTTTCCTGTTCATTCAACACACCAGCGCTTCCCTCGTCATCAGTGAGAACTGGGACCCCACTGCCCGCGCCGACCTCGAAACTTTCATGGAACGCCTCGTTCCCGAACGGGACAGCTGGTACACCCACGATCTGGAAGGACCAGACGACGCGACATCTCACATCCGCTCGATGTTGACCGACACCAGCCTCACCATCCCTGTAGACAATGGCAATCTTTCTCTTGGCACCTGGCAGGGCGTGTATGTCTTTGAGCATCGCGCCCGTCCGCATAGGCGTAAGGTGCTGATGCGGGTTTTGTCTGTAGAATAAAAAAAACGGCTTGTTCAAGAGCAAGCCGTTTTTTATTTGCAACAAGCTGTATCACATCTCTTCAATAAAGAAGCGCAGACGCGCTAGCGTGGTCCACTCGGTGGCACCATCTTCGAATTCAACTTCGACCCGTTCCCCATCCACGTCAATGATGGTGACATCGTAATACATGTCATCTTCCTTTGATTGACATTCCACTTCTTCGTCTACTTCTGCTTCGTAGGGTTCCAAGTAATCAGCATTCGTCCATTCTTCCTCCCCGGTGTCAAAGCGGACGTAGATGTCTTCGCCGTCTATCGAAACAATGGTGGCAGGATAAAAATATTCATCTTCATCCCAAAATGCATATGCGCGGTCGCCTTCGTTCCAGTATTCCATTTCATATCCTTTTTTGAGTTTGATTGGCATTCATACAAAAAGAAGCCGGATGAATTTTATCACCCGGCTTCCCAATCTGCCAATTTACCGTTTTACAAATTTACTTTTTTACCCCAAATTTCTTCATCAATACATCCTTCAGCGTAGGCACGCCGATCTCCTGCAATTCATAGCGGACTCGCTGACTCGGCTTATTGATCTTGATGACACGGCTCAGGTCGATCGGCGTACCGATCACCACCATATCCACATCAGACTTGTTGATAGTCTCTTCGAGTTCGCGGGTTTGCTTTTCGCCGTAGCCCATTGCCGGAAGGATGCTGCCTGTCTTCGGATATTTCTCGAAGGTCTTGGCAATCGAACCCACCGCGAACGGACGCGGATCGACGATCTCTTTCGCGCCAAAGCGACGGGCGGCAACATAACCAGCGCCATACGCCATTTCACCATGTGTCAGCGTCGGACCATCTTCCACCACCAGCACGCGCTTGCCGAAGATGGCATCGGGGTCATCCACGAAGAGGGGAGAGGCGCCTTCAATCTGCACGGCGGTCGGGTTCAGTTTGCGCAGGCTCTCGCGCACTTTGATCACGGCTTCAGCATCGGCGGTATCGACCTTGTTGATCACGAAACAATCTGCCATGCGCACGTTGGTCTCGCCGGGATAGTATGTGGACTCATGCCCGGGTCGGTGCGGGTCTGCGACCACGATCTGATAATCGGGCACATAGAACGGAAAGTCGTTATTGCCGCCATCCCACAAAATGATGTCTGCTTCGGCTTCAGCTTTGCGGATGATCTTCTCGTAATCCACACCGGCGTAAATGATCACACCGTTATCAATATGCGGTTCGTATTCTTCACGCTCTTCAATAGTGCATTGATATTCGTCGAGGTCATCGTACGAAGCATAACGTTGAACTTCCTGCGCGACGAGATTGCCATACGGCATAGGGTGGCGGATGGCTGCAACTTTGTACCCCATCTCTTGCAACACCGCTGCCACGCGCCTCGTAGTCTGACTTTTGCCTGATCCTGTCCGAACGGCACTGATCGACACGACTGGCTTGGTGCTCTTGATCTGCGTGTTCTTCGTGCCCATAATGCGGAAGTCTGCACCGGCGGCGTTGACCATGCTGGCTTTGTGCATCACATATTCATGCGGCACATCACTATATGCAAAGACGACCTGTTCCACATTATGCTTCTTGATGAGGTCGAGCAGCTCTTCCTCAGCGCGGATGGGAATTCCGCTTGAGTACAAGTCACCAGCCAGCTCTTTCGGATAGACGCGTCCTTCAATGTCGGGGATCTGGGTAGCGGTAAAGGCTACAACTTCATAATCCTTGTTCCCGCGGAAGAAGGTGTTGAAGTTGTGAAAATCGCGCCCTGCGGCGCCCATGATGATGGTTTTGATCGGCATAGGAAACTCCCTGTGCATGCCACGGTGAGGAACCTGTCCCGCAAGCGGGGCAATGTCCGAGCGGACCCGGCTTGGGATTTGAGCCTGCTCGTTTTTACCCACAATGACATTTACGATAGTTAATGTCTAATCTAAGTGAAATTTCTCTGCTGGTGAAGTAACGTTTAGCCCTATTTTGATGTGACAGATATTTGCTCCCCTTGGGTAAAAGTAAAAAATTCGCGCCATTCGCCCTTTCGCGTAATTCGCGTTCCGCTTTTGAACTTGCACAACATATTTGTCCCGTTTTCCTTCGAACTGCGTTTTCTCTATGAATGC
>JBAIYF010000051.1:0-3319 GCA_037916115.1 Anaerolineales bacterium | reverse complement strand
GGGTCGCGACCCGCCCCTACATGAAATTATTTTATTCCAACTTCCTTATTGAACTCGACGATCAACTCATCGATCTCATTTGCCTGCTTTTGGACACTGGTCCAGTAATCGGGTTGGTACCACTGCGCCTGGATTTCTTCGTAGGTTTTGCCCTGCTGTTCAACCCAGGTGTAATACTTGAGGTTATGTACGCGGCGGCGGTCGGTGTAGCGCAGTTCGAGCATATTATCCGTGGACTGTCCGTGCAGGTAGCGGGCAAAATCGGCGGCGGCGTCTTTTTCGCTGTATTCGCCGAACTCCTGATGCATCTCATGCAGACGTGAGCGGTAGAGGTCCATCGAGTCGGTGGCGACGGTGAACATGATGTCGTTCTCGTCCATTTCGTAGTACTTGGCGGCTTTGATGCACGAGAGCACGTTCGAGATGCCGGAGAATCCCAAAAGGTCGAGATTGGAGATTAGAGTTTCAGGCACGCCCTTTTGAGCGAGGTGGGCGCGTCCGTTCTCTTCGTTGAAGAGACGGGCGATGTTGACCACGGCGTTATCGTCAATAGCGACGACTACATCGGTGTTCTTGGTGTTGTGCACCCACGGCACGTGCTTGTCACCGATGCCTTCGATGCGGTGTGAGCCGAAGCCGTTCTCCAAAAGAGTTGGGCATTGTAGGGCTTCACTAGCGACGATCTTGCTATCGGGGAAGAGTTTTTTCATGTAGTCGCCTGAGGCAATCGTTCCTGCCGAACCCGTAGCGGATGCCATGCCGCGATAGCGTCCGTGTGCCCCAGCCACTTGATTGAAGACTTCTTCCATGGCATGACCGGTGACTTCGAAGTGCCAGAGGTAGTTGCCGAATTCCTGGAATTGGTCGAAGATCATCAAGTCCTGACCGGAGTTGCGCAGTTCCCAGCATTTGTCAAAGATCTCTTTCACGTTCGATTCGGAGCCGGGGGTCTTGATGGTTTCGCCCGCGACTTTTTCCAGCCATTCAAAGCGTTCTTTCGACATGCCTTCGGGCAATATCGCAATGGACTCACATGCCAGCAAAGCGGAGTCATACGCGCCGCCGCGGCAGTAATTGCCCGTGGAGGGCCACACGGCTTTTTGGGTGGTCGGGTCGAATTGACCGGTAACCAGACGTGGCACCAAACACGAGAACGCCGCGCCGACTTTGTGTGCGCCGGTGGGGAACCATTTGCCAACGATGGCGATAATGCGCGCTTTGACCCCCGTCAGCGAAGAGGGAAGTTCGATGAAATTGACTCCGCCATAGGTCCCGCCGGAAGCGACGGGTTGGTTATGCCAATTGATGCGGAAGAGGTTGCGGGGATGAATATCCCAGAGTCCTATCTTCGTCAATTCCTCTTTGATGTTGGCGGGAATTTTGGAGGGGTCTTTCATTTGGGCGTAGGTGGGGATGATGATGTTGCGCTCTTTGGCGCGTTGAATGGCGCGGGCGCGGCGGTCTTTGTGAATGGTCAGGTCGATTGTGGTCATGGGGGAGGCTCCTTGATTTGTCAGACAAATTGATTATAGCGCACAAGGTTTATCCATACAAAGGGGGATTGGTCTGATGGGTTACTTCTCTATAATCAACGTAGAAAATGATTTTGGAGCATGACAATGAGTGACAAAAAGAGTTCTGCGATTTCCGGCTGTGTGATCTGGTTTGTGTTGCTCTCGGTGATCGGAAGCTGCGTGATGCCGATTGCCTTTGCTGTGGGAGGCGTTACTTCGTCCACCGATTTTGTGATCGTCAATATTGGCACCTTTATCTGCCCCGAAGGGACGGCCCCCAGAAGTCATTCATACCAAACTACGATGAATGACGAATATGGCGTGGCACGCCCTGCCACTGCGTATGAACTGCAATGCGAAGACTCCAACGGGGAGGTGGTGCAGACCGACCCCATTGCTTATGCATTCATCTGGATCGCCATCTGCGCCTTGGTTGGCGCGGTGTTGACTGGTTTGCTGTCGTTTGTATTCGCTGTACCTGGCGGGATGTTGGTGACGCGATTTCTAAGAAATATACGTTTCAAAAATAAACCATAGAGGCTTTTGACTTTCTGGACACCTTACTCAAACCCTGATAGTATCGCGGGCTGAGGTGTATATGGTTGAGAAACGAATGAAATCTGAGTTTGCCGTCGTTGGACTGGGACGCTTTGGCTCCTCGGTGGCGTTGACCTTGGCGGCTCAGGGATACAGTGTCTTGGGCGTGGATAGCGACCCGAAGATCGTGCAGGCTCTGGCAGATCAACTGACGCAGACGCTGGTGTTGGACGCCACCGACGAGAACGCTCTGCGTGCGGCAGATATCGGCACGTTCGATGTGGGTATCGTTGCCATTGGTTCAGACTTTGAGAGCAACATCCTTGCAACCACGGCTTTGAAAACAGTCGGGGTGAGGCGTGTTATCTGCAAAGCGCTCACGGCGCGTCAGCGGAACATTCTGTTGCGCGTCGGTGCGGACAAGGTCGTACTGCCCGAATCCGAGGCGGGCTATCGGCTGGCGCTCGAACTCTCGAACCCGAACCTGCTCGATCGTATTCCGCTCGGCGCGGAGCATTGCGTGGTGGAACTCTCTGTGCCGCAGTCACTGGCGGGCAAGACCATTTATCAAGCCGATCTGCGCCGCCGCTTTGGTGTGACGGTGGTGGCGGTCAAACGCGGCGAGTCGGTCACTGTGGCGCCTCCCGCTGACTTTGGCTTGCTCAAGGGTGACCTGATCGTGGTCATCGGCACGAATGCCAACGTCTTCGAAATGTCGGATTGGGAATAGAACGTGTTGAGGAATCTTCCGCCTGCGGCGCGGCTCGCGCTGGGACTGCTGTTGCTTGTGGTGCTGGGGACCGCAGCCTTGATGCTGCCCGGGGTCTCGGCAACCAAGCCGCTGACGTGGTCTGAGGCGTTGTTCACCGCCGTCTCCGCGCTGAGTGTGACGGGCTTGTCCATCATCCTGCCGGGGCGCGACCTGACTCTCTTTGGTCAGATCATCCTGATGCTTTTGATTCAAGTAGGCGGCGTCGGCTTCATGGTGATGACGGTGGTCATCCTGCGTTTGATCGGCAGGCGCGTGACGTATACAGATCGCATCGCCCTGCGTGACTCATTGGGGCTGATCGACACACGCGCCATCATGCAATTCACCAAACGGATTTTGCAACTGGTGCTGATGATTGAATTGGCGGGTGCGTTTTTTCTGTGGCTGCATTGGCGCAGCATGATGGGGGAATGGCAGGCGATTTTCTACGCGCTCTTTCATTCCATTTCAGCGTTTTGTAACGCGGGCTTCGATCTCTTTACCGGCGTGAACGGGT
>JBAIYF010000050.1:0-3181 GCA_037916115.1 Anaerolineales bacterium | reverse complement strand
CGCCGTCGTAGGCTAGGATCACTTGGTAACGTGCCATTGCACTAACCAGTGATCAGTGTACAGCCACCAGTGACTAGGTCACTGATTACTGGATACTGATTACTGTGTCTTACTCTTCCACAAGTTCAAGGACAACCATCTCAGCGGCATCGCCGAGGCGGGGTCCGAGTTTGGTAACACGGGTATAGCCGCCATTGCGTGAAGCAAAGCGCGGGGCAATCTCGTCGAACAGGCGCTTGATGATCTGATTGTCACCCAGTTTGGAGATGGCAATGCGGCGAGCATGAACTTTCTGCTCTGCAGTGGCATCTGCGCTGTTCTTGGCAAGGGTGATGAGACGTTCAGCGTCACCACGGATGGCAGCAGCCTTTGCCTTGGTGGTCTGAATGCGCTCGTGCGTAAAGAGTTGTTTGATCAGGTTGCGGCGCAGAGCGATACGCGAGCTCTTGGTGCGCCCCAATTTGTAACCTGCTACTGAATGTCGCATTTCTTAATTCTCCGAAGGTTGATCTTTCAAAAAGCCCTTTTCGCACATCTTGTCGCGAAGTTCGTCGAGGCTCTTTTCACCAAAGTTGCGGATGGACATGACGGCGGACTCGCCCTTTTCGAGGAGTTCGAGCACATCACCCACAGTGGTGATACCAGTGCGCTTCAAGGAATTGAAGACGCGTACTGAGAGGTCGAGGGCTTCAACCGGCGTTTCCGCCAATTCACTGCTCAGGCGGCTTCCGGTCACTTCGCGCTCAACTGCCACTGTCAGCATTTCTTCATTGATACCGGCAACATAGCGCAGGTGGTCAATGAGAATGCGGGCTGAGGAACTGAGGGCGCGTTCGGGGGAAACAGTGCCGTCTGTCCAGATTTCCAAAATCAGTTTGTCGTAATTCGTGCTCTGACCAACACGGGCAGAGGCAACTTCCCAATTGACACGTTTCACCGGGCTAAAGATCGCATCCACGGGAATTTCACCAATGGGCATGTGACCCGAGCGTTCATTGGAAGGCGAATACCCACGTCCGCGCTCGACAACGAATTCGACATCAAGCTTGGTCTTGGGGTTATCTACGGTGAAGAGATAGGCATCGGGGTTGACGATTTCGATTTCCGCAGGAGTGATGATATCGGCAGCGGTCACTGTACCTTCACCGCGCACTTCGAGGTGCATGCGAGCGCTATCCACGCCATCCATCTTGATGCGGATCTGTTTGATTTGGAGCATCACCTGGATGACATCTTCACGTACACCTGGGATGTCGCTGAATTCGTGCAGCACATCCGCGAAGCGCACCGATGTGATCGCCGTGCCTTCCAATGAGGAAAGCAGGACACGCCGCAGGGCGTTCCCAAGTGTTACGCCATAGCCGCCTTCCAGCGGGCTGATAACGAATTTGCCGTAATTCCGAGCTTCGGCTTCGCGCTCGATCTTGGGCATAACCATGTTCGTGATGATACCTGTCACGGTTCACCTTTCCCTTTTGATCATGCTCCGGGTCGAAGACCAGTTCAAGGTCCAGACCCGAAGCGGTAGAAGGATTAGCGTCGGGAGTAGTATTCGACGATCAACTGTTCGTCGAGACTTCCGTCAATTTCGGCGCGTTCCGGCATGCGTGCCACAGAACCGCTCATTACTTTCAGGTCACGGCTGAGCCAGGCAGGAGCGTTGCGCTTCTCCGCATAGGCGTTCAGATCCTTGAAGTAAGGAAGTTTGCCGGAACCTTCGCGGACTGCAACCACGTCCCCATCAGAGAGGAGCATGGAAGGCACATCGGTGCGGCGACCATTCACGGTGAAGTGACCATGGGTCACCAGCATGCGAGCCTGAGCGCGGCTGGAGGCAAACCCGAGGCGGAAGACCACATTGTCGAGGCGGGACTCGAGGATTTGAAGCAGGTTCAAACCGGTGAGACCGCGGCGGGTAATCGCTGTATCGTAGTAGCGACGGAATTGGCGTTCGAGCACGCCGTAAACACGACGGGCCTTCTGCTTGGCGCGCAACTGGCGGGCAAAGTCGGAGGCGCGACCGGTGGAACCGGGGTTACCACCGCGACCAGAGGTCTTGCCATGCTGACCAGGCGCAAAACTGCGGCGCTCAAAGGCGCATTTGGGAGTGAAACAGCGCTCGCCTTTAAGGTAGAGTTTTTCTCCCTCACGGCGGCAAAGTTTACAAACCGGACTTAATGATTTAGCCATAAATAAACAACCTCACTTACACGCGTCTTCGTTTTGGCGGACGGCAGCCGTTGTGCGGTACCGGAGTAATATCCGCGATCAACAACACCTTGAGCCCCATTGCCTGAACAGCGCGAATTGCATTCTCGCGTCCGGGTCCGGGACCTTTGACATACAACTCCACTTCCTGCAACCCCTGCTGCTGAGCAGACTTAATCGCCTGTTCGGCGGCAAGGCGCGCAGCAAAGGGAGTGCTCTTGCGGGAGCCTTTGAAGCCAGCTGAACCAGCTGAGCCCCAGGAGATCGTGTTGCCTTCGGTGTCGGTAACGGTAACGATCGTGTTATTGAAGGAAGCGAAGATATGAACCTGTCCGCGGGACAGGGAGCGCTTCCCTTTTTTCGCACCGGCTGTGCGGCGCGTGGAACGTACACTCTGAGCCATAATTTTCTAACCTCTCGGACAGGATTACTTCTTGGCGCCACGGCGACGACCGCGACCGGCAACCGTCTTCTTGGTGCCTTTGCGGGTACGCGCATTGGTTTTGGTGCGCTGACCGTTGACCGGCAGATTACGGCGATGGCGCAAGCCGCGGTATGAGCCGATTTCGATCAAACGCTTGATGTTCATCTGAACTTCACGGCGCAGGTCGCCTTCCACTTTGTAGTGCTTGGCGATGTATTCGCGGATTGCGGAAACTTCCGCTTCCGTCAGATCCTTGATGCGTGTATCAGGACTGACTTTGGTGTCAGCCAAAATCTTGCGAGCGCGGGTGGGGCCGATACCATACAGATAGGTCAGACCCACTTCTGTCCGCTTGTTGCGGGGAAGATCAACACCTTCAATTCTTGCCATGGTTCAACTACCCTTGTCTCTGTTTGTGTTTTGGATTTTCGCAAATGATGTAAACAATACCCTTGCGCCGAATGATGCGGCACTTGGCACAACGCTTGCGAATGGAGGGCGATACTTTCATGAAATTTCTCCTTGCTTTGCAATCTCTCTGGCAAAGCC
>JBAIYF010000049.1:0-2542 GCA_037916115.1 Anaerolineales bacterium | reverse complement strand
GCATTTCAATTCATGATGGGATTGTAGTTGTGATTTTGATTGGCACTATTTGACCTGGATCAAAACCTTGCAACAAAATCAATCGAATGAAACGGCTACATTGCGATGTGGGTGTAGTTCGGTGTTGTCCACAATGGCGCAAACATCTGACTTTTAATATTTGATTCGGATTTATTTGGCTGTTTTTTTATTCATATCAGATAACAATTCTCAAACATAACCTTTTTCTCCCTCCACTTCAAATGTGACACCATGAAAAACACCCTTCCTTTTTACGGCGCGATCGAAGGCGGCGGCACGAAATTCATTTGTGCGGTAGGCAACGGACCCGGCAATATCCATGCGGAGGCGCGTTTTGAAACCACTACCCCCGTAGAGACCATGAGGCAAGCTGTACATTTTTTTCAACAGCAGGAAGCCGGCCTTGGCAAACTTGCTGCCATTGGGTTTGCCTGTTTCGGTCCGCTTGACCCGAACCCTGCTTCACCGACTTATGGTCATATTTTACCGACCCCAAAACCCGGTTGGACAAATGCAGACGTTGTTGGCGTACTGCGTAAAAATTTTACGGTTCCGATCGCTTTTGATACCGATGTCAACGGTGCGGCGTTGGGTGAATGGCGTTGGGGCAAAGCACAGGGATTGAAAACCTTTCTCTACCTTACCATTGGCACGGGAATTGGCGGCGGTGCCTATGTGGAGGGCAACCTGCTGCATGGATTGTTGCATCCTGAAATGGGTCACATCCCGGTGAAGCATGACCTCGAAAAAGACCCGTTTGAAGGTGCCTGCCCGTTCCATGGTGACTGTTTCGAAGGGCTGGCTTCGGGAGTTGCCATTGAAAAACGCTGGGGCATGCGCGGCGGGACTATTCCGCATGAGCACCCTGCCTGGGATCTCGAAGCGGAGTACATTGCGCAGGCGCTCATGGCATATTCGATGACGCTTTCGCCTCAGCGCATCATCATCGGCGGCGGCGTAGGCACCTTGCCGCATCTCCTGCCCAGGGTCCAGCAGCGGACGCGTGAACTCATCAATGGGTATATCCAATCACCGGTCATCCTCGAACAGATCGAAACATACATCGTTCATCCCGGTTTGGGGAGTCGGGCTGGTGTGTTGGGTGCCATGGCGCTTGCTGAACAAACGTTACAGAGGGCTTTATGATCGAAACAACTCAACAGTTTGAAAAAGAGTCCACCCGATCATTGGCGCGCATCCTTCCGCGGGTCGAGCAGACTTTCAAACGATCCATTGCCAAAGATCCGCATGCGTGGGAACAGTTCTCGAAACGTTTGCATATAAATTTTCCAACTCTGTTGGCGTTGTATGCCGACGTGTACAGCGACCGTTATGATTTCTTCTATCACCTCGAAGACCTTGTAGCGAGCATGGCGCGTTCATGGTTCGAACGTCCGCAAGACTTGCGCGAACTCGACGATGCCCGCGAACAAGACCCGCATTGGTTCCAGTCGAACCAAATGCTGGGCGGCGTTTGCTATGTAGACCTCTTCGCCAATAACCTCGAAGGCATTCGTAAAAAAATACCCTACTTCAAAGAATTGGGTCTTACCTACATTCACCTCATGCCGCTCTTCAAAGCGCCTGAAGGCGAGAACGACGGCGGTTATGCCGTCAGCAGTTACCGCGATGTACATCCGCCGCTCGGCACCATGAAACAACTCGCCTCGCTCGCTCGCGATTTTCGCAAGGTGGGCATCAGCCTTGTAGTGGACCTGGTCTTCAATCACACCTCGGATGAACACATCTGGGCGGAACGTGCCAAAGCAGGCGATGAAGAATACATGGACTTCTACCGCATCTTTCCGGACCGGGAACTGCCCAGCCGCTACGAGCAGAATCTCAGGGAAATTTTTCCCGAAGAGCATGCCGGTGCTTTTTCCCCATGCATCATCAACGGCAAAGAACATTGGGTGTGGACCACCTTTCATTCCTATCAATGGGACTTGAACTACGCCAACCCAGCCGTCTTCAATCGTATGGCAGAAGAGATGTTATTCCTCGCCAATCAAGGCGTGGAAGTGTTGCGTCTGGATGCAGTCGCGTTTATATGGAAACAGCTTGGAACCAATTGCGAGAACTTGCCGCAAGCCCATACTCTCATCAAAGCTTTCAATGCCGTTGCACGCATTGCCTCGCCTGCACTCATCTTCAAATCCGAAGCCATCGTCCACCCCGATGACGTGGTCAAGTACATTTCCCTCGAAGAATGTCAGGTTTCGTACAACCCTTTGCTGATGGCGTTGCTGTGGAATTCACTTGCCACCCGCAAAACGAGATTACTCTCGCAGGCACTGGCTCACCGCTTCAAACTCCCGCATGGAACGGCGTGGGTGAATTATGTCCGCGTGCATGATGATATCGGCTGGACCTTCTCTGATGAAGACGCCGCCATCCTCGGCGTGAATGGATACGATCATCGCCGCTTCCTCAACGATTTCTATCGCGGACGGTTCCCCGGCAGTTTCGCGCGCGGGCTGCCTTTTCAGGAGAATCCCATCACTGGTGATTGCCGCATCAG
>JBAIYF010000048.1:0-3242 GCA_037916115.1 Anaerolineales bacterium | reverse complement strand
AAGATTGCCCGTTTCTACACCGGGCGGCACAAGATTCTGGCTCAATACCGTTCCTATCACGGTGCGACACACGGCTCGATTGCCCTGACAGGTGATTACCGCCGTCTTGCCGTCGAACCGACCATGCCGGGTGGTGTGCATTTTATGAACCCGCATTGCTATCGCTGTCCGTTCGGGCAGAAGAAAGAGTCTTGCAAACGTGAGTGTATCTCTCATTTGGAAGAAGTCATCAAGTACGAAGGTCCCGACAAGATCGCAGCCATCATCATGGAGGGGGTTGTTGGCTCGAACGGCATCATCGTCCCGCCGGATGATTACTGGCCCCGCGTCCGCGAGATCTGCGATAAATATGGCATCCTGCTCATTTCCGACGAAGTGATGAGCGGCTGGGGACGTACTGGTGAATGGTTCGCCGTGGATAACTGGAATGTTGTCCCCGATATTATCACCACGGCAAAAGGTATCACCAGTGGGTATGCTCCGCTCGGCGCGGTGATCGTCTCAGACAAGATCGCGGAATTTTTTGAAGATAAATATCTCTATGCCGGTCTGACCTATAACGGTCATGCCTTGTCTTGTGCGGCGGCGCTTGCCACCATCGAAGTCTATGATGAAGATAACCTGATGGAAAATGCCCGCACGATGGGCAAGTATCTTGGCGAACGGTTAGAAGACATCAAGTCGCGCCATGCTTCGGTTGGTGATGTGCGTTATATCGGGCTTTTCTCAACCATCGAGTTGGTCGCTAATCGTGACACGAAAGAGATCATGTCTCCGTCTGTTATGGCGGAAGTTGGCAAAACCTTGCGGGCGAATGGTCTGTTTACTTTCATCATGGCGAACAACATGGGCAGCATGGTCTTTGTCGTACCGCCGTTGTGCATCACCAAAGATCAGTTGGATGAGGGGCTCGCCATCGTTGAGAAGGCGCTGGAAGTTGCAGATAAGCAAGTGAAGTAATTCGATATTCGAACATCGAATATCGTTTTTCTGGAGAAACCATGGAAATCTTAAATTACATCAACGGCGAATGGGTTAAGCCCAATGTCAAAGAGTATGTGGATGTGATCAACCCGGCGACGGGACAGGTGATCGCAAAAACACCGCTCTGCTCGAAAGCAGATGTGGACGCGGCGGCAAAAGCGGCGAGTGAGGCGTTTGTCTCGTGGCGCAGAACGCCGGTCAATGACCGTGTGCAGTATTTGTTCAAACTGCGTAACCTGATGCGTGAGAATGGCGACAAGATCGCCGAGCTCATCACCAACGAATGCGGCAAGACCTTCGAAGAAGCCAAAGCCGAAATGGTGCGCGCCTACGAAAATGTGGAAGTTGCCTGCGGCATGCCGCACATGAGCAAAGGCGAATTTGTGGAAGACATCGCCCCCGGCATTGACGAGATTATGATCCGTCAGCCCGTTGGCGTGTGCGCCACCATCGCGCCGTTCAACTTCCCCGGCATGATTCCGTTCTGGTATCTGCCTTATGCGCTGGCAACCGGCAACACCTACATCGTTAAGCCGTCTGAAAAAGTGCCCATGACGATGCAGTTCATTTTCAAACTCATCGAACAGGTTGGCTTCCCAAAGGGCGTGGTCAACATGGTCAACGGTGCGAAAGAGACCGTTGATGGCATCCTTGAGCATCCTGCCATTCGCGCCATCACTTTCGTCGGTTCGACCAATGTGGCGAAATATATTTATGCGACCGCTGCCTCACATGGCAAACGTGTGCAGGCGCAGGGCGGTGCGAAGAACCCAGTCATCATTTTGCCAGATGCCGATATGGAAATGGCGACGAAGATCGTCGCCGACTCAGCCTTCGGGTGTGCGGGTCAGCGTTGTTTGGCAGTCTCTCTCGCTGTGACCGTGGGCGAATCAAAGAATGAATTTACCGAGTTGATCTGCGATGCGGCATCATCCCGTGTGGTTGGCTACGGCATGGATTCTGGCGTGCAGATGGGACCCGTCATCAACACAGCCTCGATGCAGCGCGTGGAGCAGTTGATCGCGCTCGGATCCAAAGAAGGCGCGGGTGTTCCGGTGGATGGACGCGGGACGAAGGTGAAAGGCTACGAGGGTGGAGCCTTCGTCAGACCGACGATCCTGTCCGAGGTCCAGCCGGGAAGCGAAATTGCCCGCACAGAGATCTTTGGTCCAGTGCTCAGTTTGATGCACGTCAATACCATCGACGACGCCATCAAGTTGGTGAATAGCGGGCAATATGGCAATCAAGCCAGCCTGTTCACCAACAGCGGCAATGCGGCACGACGTTTCCGTTATGAGGCGGAGGCGGGCAATATTGGTATCAATATTGGGGTGGCGGCGCCGATGGCGTTCTTCCCCTTCAGTGGATGGAAAGATTCATTCTTTGGCGACATGCATGGACAGAGCACTGATGCAGTTGAGTTTTTTACGCAGAAAAAAGTTGTAGTAGAACGCTGGCCCAAGGAATGGTCGCGAAAATTTTAAGTTAAGAAAAAGGTAACAAACAATCATGGCATACGATTACGAAGACGCATTGGATTATTCATCACGCTGGCTGGACGTTATTCATAAAAATGAATTCCCGACCGTGGATGAGGCTCATCGCATCATCGATGAGTCGAAAAACAACTTTGCCGAGCATTACAACCGTAACTGGCTTGAGTATCGCAAAAGTGTGACTGAGTCTGGCGATTGGGCGGCGGTGGAATGGAGCGGTTCGGGTGCGGTATTCAAGGATGTGCTCGGGCGTGAGTATCTCGACTTTCTTGGCGGCTACGGAATGATGGATCTGGGCTGGAGTCACCCGGAGATCGTGAAGACGGTGAAAGCGCAGTTAGAGCGTTCGCCAATGCCTTCGCAAGAGTTGCTTGACCCGTTGCGCGGAGTGTTGGCAAAATTGCTTGCATCCATTACCCCGGGTGATCTGAAATACAGCTGGTTTGGCGCAAGCGGTACGGAAGCCAATGAGGCTGCGATGAAGATCGCAAAATTGTACACGGGCAAATCAGCTTTTATTGTGGGTGTGAAAGCCTTCCACGGTAAGACAATGGGTTCGCTCTCGTTGATGGGTAAGGCTGACTATCGTGCGCCAATGGGTGCCATGTATGGTGGGCAGGTGTATCACGTCCCATTCGGCGATGCAGAGGCGGTAGAAAAACAACTGGAGATTTGCGAGAAAGTCGGTATTGGTGTTGCCGCTGTGATGTTCGAACCCATTCAGGGCGAGTCTGGGGCGATTGTCCCGCCGGATGATTTCTG
>JBAIYF010000047.1:0-3051 GCA_037916115.1 Anaerolineales bacterium | reverse complement strand
AACCTGGGGAAGGTCGGGCTTTTCCAGCCCCAGAAGAAGTTTTTCGAAAGAAGAGAGTTTCTTTTTGGCGGTTTTCATCAATAGTTTGAAGGCATATGAAGCCCAAAAATTACCAATTTCACAAAGTATACCTTACGAACCGGTTGGCTCATTTAAATTTAGGATAAATGTCATTCATGTTAGGAAGGATGATACTGGAAAGTTGTTTAGACGCTGTGTACCATGGGTGGCATGCTAGATACCGTGCCGCTGATCCCCCTATTCGAAGGGCTTAATGCCCAGCAAACCACTATGCTTTTGGCGGCTTTTGAAAATTTTTCCTGCCCGGAAGAGACGGTGATCTTCGAGCAGGGAGATGCAGCAAATTACCTTTATTTGATCATCAGGGGAAGCATCAGCCTTTTGTACAAGCCATACGATGGTGAGCAATTGGTATTGACGCGTTTGAAGGAAGGTGACGTTTTCGGCTGGTCTGCTGTGGTTGGAACGAACAAGTACACTTCAGGCGCTGTCAGTAATTCAAATTTGGATGCCATCCGATTAAGACGGGATCATTTGCTTGAGTTGATGAAGACCGACCCTGAAACCAGCAAGATCATTATTGACCGGCTCGCTTTGAACGTCTCTCCGCGTTGGAAAAATGCGTACAAGCAAATTGAACCTTTGATCAAAACAGAAAGGAAATCTCCATGACAGCACCTGAAATCATTACTCGTGAAAGCCAGGTTAGGCACCTTCTGGAAAACCTGAGCGCCTACATTGAACAATTCCACGGCGGGACGGTTGAATTTGTTTCGCTCATTGGGGATGAATTAAGAGTGAGGCTTGGCGGCGCGTGCCTGAACTGCCCACTGCTGCCTGCGACCCTTCACGGTTGGGTGGAGGGAACCGTTCACCAATTCTTTCCAGATATTCATGTGGTCGCTGCGAATTAAATAACGAACGCCCCGCAAATGCGGGGCGTTCGTTATTTAATCTCAGACTGCTTTTTTGGTAAAGTACCGAATCACCATATATCCGCCAACCACGATCAAAACAACTGCCCAAAGATACCCGGCGATGTTGAGTAGGGAGATGATTCCCAATACGCCCATAATGCCAAGTCCCAATGCGGGCCAATATGCCCATTTCATACCAGCCAATACTGCAACCAGCAGGAAGGTCAATGCCAGACCAAGAAAAAAGAAGCCGCCCGTTTGAAATTCACCGAATCTGTCAGCAGCCACGGTCATACCGGCAAGGGTTAGCAACACTCCGCCCGGGATGAGCGCCCACCAACGTTCAAGTGTGTTGGTGAAATAGACAATGAAGAAGGTTAACCCGATACCGCCGAGCACGATCGCGCCGGAGTATTCATCAAAAAACGAAGAGGCAACGATCAAAAGCGAAAGCGCAGTCAGCACACCAGCAGGGATGATCGCCCACCATCGTCCCGTCCGTTCGGTGAAATAGACATACCAAAAGGAAAGCGCCACACTTCCCAAAAATATAGCACCTCCCAATTCATCAAGAGCATCGGGTAAAAGGATCAGTGCTCCAATTCCAGCAAGGGTAAAACCAGGGAAAGCCGCCCACCAATTTCCTGCAAACAGCATGGACAGGAATGCAAGCCCACCAAGCATGAATACGCCACCCCAGAAATAATCAGTGGCATTGTTAAGATAGCCCATCGTTTGGGCAAGTGCCAATATGCCGCCTGCAACCAGGATCATGCCTAAAAAGATGCGGAAGTCAAATCGTTTCATTTTTTCACCTCTTTATCGGATTTTCACCGAAGCTGCACCCCCGGTAACGCGAATATCGATCGCGTTCGGTGCGGATGCAAAGTCTGGGGATTCTTTTGAAGGGAAGCGTGAACGGTCCATGTTGAAGTCTCCGGCTCCCATGGTGGCATGCGTGCGGATGGCAACACCTTCAGGGACGATCAAGGTCAAGGAGGCGGCACCCACTTCACAGTCTACTGTGAGGCGCCCTTGGGCTGGAAGGGTGATGACCGTATCACTGGCGCCGGATTTAAATTTCAGGGAAGTGATCTTCATATCCTTCAGGTCGATCGTGGATTTGTTCGCTCCCATATTCATATCCAAGTCGATCGGAATGGATGAATTGAGTGCCACATCCCAGTCTAGTTGCTCCCATTTGCCAATGGAAGGGAAGGCAAAATCATTGGCGGGTCGCATGCGGACCTCGAGCCTGTTGCCTTGCTTTTCGGCTTTGTGATCCAAACCGCCGACGAAAGTTCCGTGCATGAGTTCGTTGGCAGATGCGCCGCTGTGCAGACGGAATTCACCCGCCCCATGATTGACCTTGACGCTGGCTTCTACTGCGCCCTGAAGTTCAATGCTTGCAGGCTCACTAGTAAACTCACGCTTCACAAAAACACCAAACAGCACCCACGCGCCAAAACCGATCAGCACAATGGGCCAGAACAGGGACATGGGGGAATTTCCGTTCGGGAGCTCAATACCCATTTGTCCGGCAAGCATCAAACCGCCGAGCAGGATCAGAACGATGCCCCAAAACAACTGGTTGCGGCTCACGTTATTCCGCCTTTCTTCGGTAGGTGTTGTAAAGCCCTCTGCCAAGCACATATAAACCAAGCAGAATCAAAAGTATAGCGGGACCAAATTCGCCAAGGATGTTCCAGCCGCCAAGGAATGCTGCAAAGAACAGGAACAACACAGCACTGACCACCATCAGGTTCAAGCCGCGTTTGAGGTTGTAGCCTGTATTTTCGCCAAGCAGCCCCTGCAAAACCGTTCCCAAACCTACAAAACCGGGAATCAGCGTCCACATGTAGGACCAGGAGTCGTAACTACTGGTTGTTTCTTGATAATAAAAAATTCCGCCAATGCCCGCTACGATCGTGGCAGGGACTGCAAGCCCCGGTGAACCGGTGGCGATGCCGATCACCAAAATACCTGCACCGATCAAAATCAGGTTGTTGGGCCATTCAGTATATGGCTCAAAGAATTCACGAAATTCGGGCATGGTCTGGTTTAGAAGGAACCAGCCGCCGATAAGGATAAGGATGATCCCAAGGGCAAGTTG
>JBAIYF010000046.1:0-2656 GCA_037916115.1 Anaerolineales bacterium | reverse complement strand
AACACGGGTAGTGAGCCGCATCATGTTCAATTCCTGCGGCTGAACGACGGCGTGACCTTCCAGCAATTTCAAGATGCACTGGCTCAAGGCGAAGGTCCTGCCATGGCGTTGGTGAAACAGGTCGGCGGAGTGGGAGCCGTAGCTCCCGGTTTATCTGGCAGTGCGGTGATCAATTTGCCGGCTGGCGAATATGTAGTCCTTTGCTTCATCCCTTCTCCAACGAATCAGCAGCCGCATTTTGCGATGGGTATGATCAAGACCATGACCGTGGAAGACCGCAACAACACGGCATCTGAACCGTTTGCTAATTTGAGCGTCCGCCTCAAAGACTTTGCCTTTGACCTGCCCGAGTCCCTGCCGAATGGACCGGTCACGATCCAGGTCACCAACGACGGACCTGAGCCGCATGAGTTTAATATCCTGCGGCTTGCAGACGGCAAATCTGCCGGGGATGTGATGCAGTTCCTGAGCGGTGAAGTCAGCGGACCTCCGCCATTCGTCCCTGTTGGCGGTATGAACGGACTGGATGTTGGCGTCACCGGTTACGCCGAACTCAACTTGCTGCCGGGAAAATACGTTGCCATTTGCAATATTCCCAGTCCTGCTGCAGAAGGCAAACCGCATTTCATGCTTGGCATGATCAAGGAATTCACGGTTGGCGATCCGGCTGCATCCAACTTTCCGCTTGGGACGTTCATCCGATCTACGGACTCGGAGTATGAATACATCTTCCGTATTGATGGCACTTGGGAATTGATGCGTGGCGGTACGTCATCTTCAACTGGTACCTTCAGCGTGGATGGCAATACCTACACCGAAACATCCAACAATCAGAATTGCGAAACGAATGTCAGTTTTACTTACACCTTCGATGGCACAAACCTGACATTCAATTATGTCGGCGATCCGCAGGCGGATACATGCGGCGCGGAACGGATCAACAGTTTCAATAATGTGACGTATACGCTGAAGAAATAAAAGGTTGTTCCCATTCACTCAAAAAGAGACGTCGCCCACGGGCGACGTCTCTTTCGCTTAATACTTCCACTTCATTTGAAATTCGATCTCTTCTTCGCCTTCACCACGTTCATGGGCGATGCTGATCTCAGCTTCCTTGGGCACGTTCACACGTTTGCCCGCCACCTGAATGCGGAACTGTTCTCCGGCTTCGAGCGCGTCGGCAAGGCGGCGCAGCTTCTCGGCGAACTTCTTCACAGAATAGACCTTCTCGATATCGCGGGCGCGTTTGGTTTTCTTTGGCATGATTTATCTCCTCTTCTAAAATAGTTGTGGGCATGATACTCGAAACGAGTTCAGCGGATTCCTTTTTTTATGAAACTATTATCTGGAAGTACAGCACGGTATAATCGCCCATCTTTGCTCAAGGGAGCTTCCTGTGTTATCCATCGTATTTGGTTTGTTATCGGCAATCAGTTGGGGTGCGGGGGATTTCACTGGCGGGTTGGCGGCGCGCAAGGTGGGCGCGGTCCGCGCGGTGTTTTATGCTTCAGTGGTGGGGTTGATCGCAGTGGCGGTAACCGCCTGGGTCACGGGCGAGGCGATTCCAACTCTGCGCATCTGGTTGACCGCCATGCTGGCGGGCATCTTTGGCTCCACCGGGCTGATCCTTCTTTATGCCTCCATGGCAAATGGCACCATGAGCATTGCGGCTCCTGTCTCTGCGTTGTTGGCGGCGGCATTACCGGTCTTGGTGGGGACTCTCACAGAAGGCTTGCCCGAAACATTGACTCTGATCGGATTTGGCTTTGCCCTCTTTGCGGTGTGGATGGTCTCCCAAAGTGAAGGCGGCGTGAAAGATATCCTCTCGCATCTCTCGGACTTGAAACTGCCTCTGCTGGCAGGCCTTGGCTTTGGCGGATACTTTATCATCATGCATCGCGCCACCGATGAAGGCGCACTGTTCTGGGCAATGACCGGTTCACGTACATCCAGCGTGCTATTGATCTTCATCTACATGCTTGTCACGCGCACTTCTTTTCGCATTGAAGACCGTTCCTCGTTCCCGGTCATTGGCATCAACGGTATTCTTGACCTGACGGGTAATGCCTTCTTCATCCTTGCCGCGCAAGCCGGGCGCTTGGATGTGGCTTCGGTGCTTAGCTCGCTCTACCCCGGCTCGACCGTGGTGCTGGCGTGGATCTTCCTGCACGAGCGGTTGACACGCAATCAGTGGATCGGCATTGTTGCGGCATTGATCGCCATTGTACTGATGACCCTCTAATGGGGGATGGTCGTAATGGCATGAATTTGTAAAATACGCTTCCAGCGATTTTCCATGGTCTATGGTCAATCGTCCATCGTCAAAATTGGAGATTATTTATGAGTTCCACCTACGAGCACAACTACGCTTTGCAGCAGGTCCGCTACTTTACCGCCGAAGACCTCGAAGCCAACCGCAAGGGACAATATTCGCAAGCCCAGTTGGATAATTTCAAGAACCAACGTGATTACATCAATCAGACTTCAGGCAAATATGAGAACAAAGGCTGGGTCATCTCGCTGATCTTCGGGGCATTTCTGCTTTTCTTTGCGGGGGTGCTGTATTTCCTCGGCGTGGTAGACATGTTCCAAAGCATGTTGGGCAGTCTCTTTTTGCCGGTCATGGCTGGCTTATGCATCTTTGCCGCCTTGTTCG
>JBAIYF010000045.1:0-2109 GCA_037916115.1 Anaerolineales bacterium | reverse complement strand
CCAAACCCGGAAGCCGGGGGAGGTGAGGGCAATATTGGCGATCTGATCGACCAATTGCGGACCGTAGACGAGGACGATGAGCGCCAGCGAGCCGTAGAGCCAGGGAGCCCAGCGGTCGAGCCAGATGGGGGAATTGGCGGGGTCTTGCAGTGATTCGGCAACGGGGACGATCACTTCGCTTTCCACGCGTTCTTTGTTGGTGGCGGTCTTCAGCATGACCAGCAGGTAAATGAAACCGCTGACGAAGAGGATCGCGCCGCCCAAGCCGACCTGGAAGAGGCGGCTGTTCCATTCTTCGGGAACGTAAGGAGCCAGACCGAGCGGTACACGGCGTGGAGCGCCGAGCAGACCGAGCACATGCATGGAGTTGGAGAAGATGATCATGCCAACGAACCATACCCAGGTTTGGATCATCGCCCACTTGGGCTGCCAGAGTTTGCGCCCGGTGAGGTACGGAACCAGCCAGTAGGAGATGCCCATGAAGCTGAGGGTGACGGCGGTTGCCACGGTGAGGTGGAAGTGACCGGGGATGAAGGCAGTGTTGTGCAAAACGAGGTTGACGTTGTAGGAAGCATTCGCCAACCCACCGATACCGCCGAAGAAGAACAGGATACCCGCGAGGAGTTGAGCAGAGACGGAGGGGTCGCTCCAGTTCAGTTTGCCGATCCAGGCGAGTGCGCCCTTGCCGCCGTTCTTGCGTGCGCCCATTTCGAGCGAGGCGATCACGGTGAAGGCGGTCATCATGGAGGGGAAGAACACGCCGAAGGTCAGCATGGAGTGGATGAACTTCCAGACGGGCGGTACGCCGGGGTCTACATACTGGTGGTGGAAGCCGAGCGGGGTGGAGAGTACGAGGAAGATCCAGAAGGCGAGGCGGGCGAGCGAGTCGCTGAACATTTTGCTGTTGCTTGCCTGGCGGGGAAGCATGGCGTACCAGGAAATGTACGCCGGCAGCAGCCAGAAGTAGACCAGCGGGTGACCGGTGAACCAGAAGTAGGTACGGGCGAGCTGCGGGTCCACACCTTCGATCAGTCCGAGGGACCAGGGCAACAGCATGGTGAGAATTTCAACTGCAACACCCAGCGTACAGATCTGCCAGAGAACGAATGTGACCAGTGAAGCAAAAGCAATGAAGGGAGTGCGTTCCTGCGCGTTTTCCTTGCGCCAATCGAAGTAGGTGATCAGCAAGCCCCAGCCTTCGACCCACGAGCCGACAACGACCAGCGTCAGACCGACGTAGAATGCCCAATTGGCTTTGAGGGGCGGGTAGAAAGTGAAAAGCACGGTCGCCTGATTGGCGAGGATCGGAATAGCCGCCGCCACAACACCGACGACCATCAGCCAAAAGCCGACTTTGTTGAGAGTGGGGTTCTTGAGCGGGCGCTTGAGACCAAAGATCACATTGAAGGTCAGGAAGCCCATGATGAAGAAGGTTGTCCAAACGAGGGCATTCAACACACCGTGGACGGTGAGACCCTGATAGTAAGACTTGATGAGCGGCTTGAGGTACTGGTAGAAGTCCCAACCGGCGTGTTCGAACGCCTGCAGCGGACCGAACAAACTGCCGACGGCAAGCGCCAGAATGGCAACGAGGATGTGCGAGCCGATGAATTTCTTTTCGGCGGGTGATACTTGATATTGATTCATGATGATGTTTCTCCTTGCACTACGGCGTCACGATGATCGCGCCGTACATTACCGCGTGTCCGCTGCCGCAATATTCGGTGCAGATGAAGTTGTAGGTGCCGGGTTTATCGAATGTGACGGTCAACTTGGAAACCTGACCGGGAATAACCTGGAAGTTGGCATTGGTGTCCTGGATCTTGAATCCATGCTGGACATCTGATGAGGTGACATAGAAGGACACGCTTGAGCCAACCGGAACAGTCAATTCCTTGGGCAGGTATTCCCACTGCGGAACGGCATGGGCAAGGATGTAGGCATCGTATTTACCGGGGGCAACTTCGCGCAAACCGGGGTTTGACCAGGGGCTGTTCGGGTCGGTGGCTACAGTGCGCGGGTCCACGCGCTGTTCGGGGGCGGGCACCTGAATGCCCATACCGAATGCCGCCACGCTGACCGCGCTGGCAAACAAGACAAGCAGGATGA
>JBAIYF010000044.1:0-3559 GCA_037916115.1 Anaerolineales bacterium | reverse complement strand
CATCTTCTACCGCTAAACCAGCCGAATCCCAGCCGAAAGGCTCCACCGTCACCCTCGAGCAGGTTACTAAAGCCTGGAAACAAGTTTCCCACATCGTCAAAGCCAAAGATACCAATGTCTCCGCTCTGCTCAACTCTGGCAAACCGATCGAAATTCGCGATGGCATCCTGCTCCTCGCCTTCGCATCCGACATTCTGCAAGAGAAATTCAACCGTCCCGAAAGCCTGGATTTGACCCGCAAAGCCATCCACGAAGCTCTCGGCGTTGATTTGCCCGTTCAAGCCGTCATTTCGGGCGGCAAAAATGCCCTGCCCCCTCACGTCAAACCTGATGGCATGGTTGCGGTGGCCAACCAGCTCGGCGGGGAGATCGTCGACATACAATGATAAAACCGGATAATGAGATGATGTGATCCATGTTCCTTTTGCGCTTATCATTCCATCATCTTTTTTCTTAACCCATCATTCAGGAGATTTACTTATGGCCAAAGGATTCAACAAAATGGGCATGGGCGGTGGCAACTCCATGCTCGGGCAACTTCAGCGTTTGCAAAAGCAAATGGCAGAAGCCCAGGAAAAGATCGCTCAGGAAGTCGTCACCGCTACATCCGGCGGCGGCGCCATCAAAATTACCATGACTGGCGACCAGAAATGCCAGAGCGTCGAAATCGACCCTGAATTCCTGAAAGACGCCGATGCTGAAATGCTGCAAGATATGATTTTGACCGCAGTCAACATGGCCCTCGACAAGTCTCGCGAAATCCAACAACAACATATGGGCCCGCTCAGCGCCGGATTGCCATTTTAGTATTATCTGGTTTGTCCGTTATCCAGTTGCCCGGTTAATCCCAAACTGGCCAACTGGATAACGGGATAACAGAATGACCGTTATGCTCCTTCCTGAACCCCTCCAGAACCTCATCACCGCCCTCGAGCGTCTTCCTGGCATTGGGCCGAAGTCCGCCTCGCGCTTGGCTTTCTTTCTGTTGCGCTCATCGGATGATGTTTCGCAGCAATTGTCAGATGCATTAAACGCGCTTAAGCAAAATATCGTTTTTTGCCCGGAATGTTTCAATATAATGCTGGCTGGCCGTGAGCGGTGCGAAATTTGTGAAAGCCACGCTCGTGACGAATCTATTATTTGCGTTGTGGAAGAACCCCTCGATGTGATCGCCCTTGAGCGGATTGGCGCATACAAAGGTAAATACCACGTTTTGCACGGGGTGCTTTCGCCCATCGAGGGCATTGGCCCCGATGATCTTAAGATCAAGCCGCTTTTGGCGCGAGTTGCCAGGGGCGCGGTAAAAGAAATTATCCTTGCTACCAATCCCAGTATGGAAGGCGATGCCACCGCACTCTACCTGCGACAGCAACTTGTTCCTCTCAACGTACATGTTACCCGCCTGGCACGCGGTCTGCCCGTCGGTGGCGATCTCGAATATGCTGATCAAAATACCCTCCTTCGCGCTCTTTCCGGGCGGCAGGAGATGAACTAACCCCAGGGCGGACCTCGAGGTCCGCCCTTTTTTTATAGTTATTAAGGCAACCAACCACCGTTCTAATCTTCAACCGGCTGTTATTCCCCCATATTTCGTTTGGGCATTGATGCGAACCATCGTCACGCCTTTTTCCACACTGTAAATTTGTCATTTGATGGCTGCACAAAACGCTTCTGCAAAGCGTGCGGAATCGCCTATCATCGTGTTCTCTCATATTGCTGATTATCAATGTATTTTGGAAACCGTCTTCGAGCAATAAACCACTGATCATAGCCCCAAAATTAATGGCTGATACCGCTCTCTTGAAGTCGGCTCCCCGGGCTAGGCATTCAGCCGTTATATCAGCATCTATGACCATTCGGTACATCATTTACCTAAAAAGGGGATTTTCCGCGGTGATTTAAGAGATTGCACAAGAATTGGCCGTTTTTCCTTAAAGAATGGGAATCTTTAACCTTAAAAAAGCCCCAAAAGCCTTAATTCCTCTTGACTCGTTCTCAATTACGCATATAATCCAGCTCCGCTGTCAAATAAGGAACAAAACGAAACGCCTGCTCTTTGAGCACAAAAAACAAAGTTTCCAAAAATCCCTTGACAGAAAACAGCGAATGAATATAATTCGCGTCCGCTCTACAAAAAGAGATGTCAAGAAAAAAGTTTCAGGCTAGCGAAAAGAGAATTTCGAAATTGCTCCTGAAAAACTCTTGACAAAAAAAGGCGAATGAATATAATTCGCTCTCGCCCTGAAAAACGGGCAAGCGCTCAAGGAAGTTGTCTGACAAAAAGATTGCGAAAAGATTGCAAAAACTGGTGCAGAAAAACCCTTGACAAAAAAAGCGGCTTGAATATAATAGACAAGCCAGTCAGCAAGAACGATTTAGTCAAATCCCGACAGATCGATTACAAATTAGAGAGATGCCCTGTCAGAGACGAAGGTTGTATGTCTCGCAGTCTGACGAGCCGATGTTGATCGAAAGACATCGGTAAGTTTTTTCTCTCTGAGAGCCTTGACAGGCCAACTTCTTGCGGGTAAAATACGGCCCGCTCGGTTGACAGAACCTTAACAGCTGAAAAGTGATAGGAAGTACGACAACCCTGTCGTTCTAACTCCGTAACTTACACTCGAAAGAGTGAAAATTTTTTGCGGAGAGTTTGATCCTGGCTCAGGATGAACGCTGGCGGCGTGCCTAATACATGCAAGTCGAACGAAGGATTTTGTAGTAATACGAAATTCTTAGTGGCGAACGGGTGAGTAACGCGTTGGTGACCTGCCCCAAAGTGTGGGATAACAGTCCGAAAGGATTGCTAATACCGCATGTGGTTATCGGTTTTAGAATCTGATAACTAAAGGAGTAATTCGCTTTGGGAGGGACCTGCGTCCCATCAGCTAGTTGGTAGGGTAACGGCCTACCAAGGCGTCGACGGGTAAGGGGCCTGAGAGGGTGGCCCCTCACAATGGCACTGAAACACGGGCCATACACCTACGGGTGGCAGCAGTAGGGAATATTGGGCAATGGGCGAAAGCCTGACCCAGCAACGCCGCGTGTGCGATGAAGGTCTTCGGATCGTAAAGCACTTTTCTGAGAGATGAGAAAGGACAGTATCTCAGGAATAAGTCTCGGCTAACTACGTGCCAGCAGCCGCGGTAAAACGTAGGAGACTAGCGTTATCCGGATTTACTGGGCGTAAAGCGCGTGCAGGCGGTTCGGCAAGTTGGATGTGAAAGCTCCTGGCTTAACTAGGAGAGGTCGTTCAATACTACCGAACTTGAGGGCAGCAGAGGAAGGTGGAATTCCCGGTGTAGTGGTGAAATGCGTAGATATCGGGAGGAACACCAGTGGCGAAGGCGGCCTTCTGGGCTGTTCCTGACGCTCAGACGCGAAAGCTAGGGTAGCAAACGGGATTAGAGACCCCGGTAGTCCTAGCCGTAAACAATGTAGACTTGGTGTCGGAGGTGTCAAAACCTTCGGTATCGAAGCTAACGCGATAAGTCTACCGCCTGGGGACTACGGCCGCAAGGTTAAAACTCAAAGGAATTGACGGGGGCCCGCACAAGCAGCG
>JBAIYF010000043.1:0-2919 GCA_037916115.1 Anaerolineales bacterium | reverse complement strand
TTGGATGAGTGTATCAAGCATGGGCAAGGCAGGGATAAATGCATTTGGGTCTGCTGCATTTAACCGTTCGGTGGCTATTCGGTAATGCTCTTCGTTTTTCGTATAGTCATTCCAGTCAAATGGAATTCCATCGGGCGGGATGGGTGAATCGGGCGATGCCGCCGCCATCAGGAAGCCAATGTTGATTGGCAGTACAGCAGAGATGTAGTATGCGCCGTCGCTGGTTAGCCCCTGAAAGGTGTAAAACAAATCAGAGTTGCTGACGGGAGCTGGGAACTGCGCATATTGGGTGAGATAACGAATACCTGACCCATTCTGAAAACTGATGAACTCCACGTTGGAATGGAATATTTCTCCGGCGTTCCAAGTAGGGAGGAAGGGTAGTCTGTTGGGAAAAGGCTGGGTGGGGTTGCTTAGGATATTTTTCAGGGCTTGAATTCTTCCGCCTGCATCTTCGTTCATGGCTTCGTACTCGGCAACCGGAAATTTGAAGATGCGGGGTTCATGAAAGGTGCCGCTTAGAACGTATCCCTGCAGGGAGTAGATCTTATACTCAGGGTAAATGCCCCACCAGGGCATATCATCTGCCGGGGGGGCGGCGGGTTCAGTCGTTGCAATCACATCGCTCGCTAAACCGGTTGGGATGACAAATGTCAGACCTTCGGCGGCGATGGATATTCCGCTGGCAGGTGCAGGGGTGGGGGCGCTTTGGGTGTAGGCTTGCAAGGTGCTGGCTACCATGGTTTCCACCTGACCTGTGGCAGGCGTGGCGGCTGGTGTGCCGCAGGCGGTGAGGAAGAGTATTCCGATCAGCAGGGCGGGCAATTTTTTGTACATCAATTCTCCATTTGAAAATCAGTATCGAGTTTTTGTTTATTTCCTTCGCTGCTGAGTTTAATGCGGGAATGCCTGTTTCTCCCATGACCCAAAGTTACTATACGGCGCGGCAGCCGCTCAAAGGGCAGACCCGCTGTCTGAACTAGGAGCAGGCAGCGGGTCAGAAAAGAGGCGGGGGCTTATCTGTTAGAGATTGCCGCGGCGTTCCTGTTCCAGTTCAAGTGATTCGAACAAGGCTTTGAAATTTCCCTTGCCGAATCCCTGTGCGCCGTGACGTTGGATGACTTCAATGAACATGGTGGGGCGGTCTTGAATGGGGCGGGTGAAAATTTGCAGAAGGTAGCCTTCATCGTCTTTATCGACAAGGATGCCAAGTTCTTGAATGGCTTTGTAATCTTCCTTGATCTTGCCCACGCGGTCTGGCAGCATTTCGTAGTAGGTATCGGGTACGCGCAGGAATTCGACGCCGTTCTTGCGGAGTTTATCCACAGTGGTAAGGATATCGCCGGTGATGATGGCGAGGTGTTGTGCGCCAGGTGACATGTAGTAGTCGAGATATTCTTCGATCTGGCTTTTGCGTTTGCCTTCGGCGGGTTCGTTGATGGGGAACTTGACGCGTCCGTTGCCGTTTTGCATGACTTTGGACATGAGTGCGGAGTATTCGGTGGAGATGTCCTTGTCGTCGAAGTGCATGAGCTGGCGGAAGCCCATTACCTGGTGATAGAAGTTGACCCACTGATTCATTTTGCCAAGCTGCACATTGCCGACGATGTGATCGATGGCCGCGAGACCGGTGGACTCTGCTTCGTGTTTGAGAGGGCGGTAGGTGGGGGCAAATATGCCTTTGTACTCGCTGCGGTCTACGAAGACGTGCAGGGTTTCGCCGTAGGTATAAATAGCGGATGTGCGGTAGATGCCATGGTCGTCTTTTTCTTCACGCGGCGCCCAGGCGGATTTTCCGCCACGGCTGGTGGTGGCTTGCCAGGCTTTTTCGGCATCGTCCACTTCCAGTGCAATGACCTTTACGCCATCACCATGCACCATGTGATGCGAGGCGAGCGGGCTTGAGGGTGAGTAGGCTGCGGATACAACCAGGCGTGCCTGCCCCGATTCGAGTACATACGAGGCGAAGTCGCGGTTGCCGGTTTCAAGCCCTGAGTAGGCGATGGGTTTGAAGCCAAACGCCTTCCACCAGTAGTACATGGCATGCTTGGCGTTGCCCACGTAAAAATGGACGTGGTCCACGGATTTGATCTGGAGGAAGTCTGCTTCCTCGGTCATAGGGCGTGATTCGACTTCAGCTTTTGTTGCCATTTTCTCTCCTTGGGTTGGTTTTCCCGCTGGGCGGGATGGTGCGATTAGTCGATGGGATTCTACGATAAATGAACGTTCAGCGCAATAAACAATGGTCTTTTGCGGCGCCTCAGGATTTTGTCAGGCGGTTTTTATGGGTGCGGGCGCAGAAACTTTATCTTTGATCAGGAATGGTAGATAAAGCAGGAAAAGAATGATGAAGGCGACTGCTTCCAACTGTAGGATGTACCAAGGCCATGGAGCGAGGATATCCAACAATGTGGGAAATTCCGGTTTGTGCGCAATGAACAGGTAGTTGCTGCCTATGGCGAGGTTAATGAAAAAGACAATGACCATGTAGATGTTCGTCCAGATAAAGACGCGTTTGAAGGATTTCAGAGTGGGGCGGTATCCTTCCACGATGGTCATGTAGATCGGAATTGCAAAGAGCAATCCATGTGCAATGAAGGTATTGAAGGCGCGATAGTGTGGAAAACCGTAAATGCTGGCATCGGGAGTGATGAGAGCTTGCATTGCTCCGCCAACACCAAGAAAATATGCAACTTCATAAACCCCGTAGTGATTGGTCAAAAGCATGTAAAGTGACGACCAGACCATTACACTGCACATGTGGAGAGGCAGCATGGTTTGAATGCTCCAAAGTCCCCAGTAATATGCCCAGATATGCCAGCTGATTTCATTGACGAAGAGCAATCCTGCCAGGGTATAGCGGATGTTCCTTCTTCCCTTTTCGCTTAATCGATTTTTGAGTGGGATGAAAGCCAGACA
>JBAIYF010000042.1:0-3659 GCA_037916115.1 Anaerolineales bacterium | reverse complement strand
GTCCCATCCAGCAGGCATCACTGCTCTTCCGTGGCGCAAACGAGGATGTAACCCGTGTGGAAACGCTCACCGTTGCAGCGGATGGCTCGGTGGAATTCACCTACGATGCTTCGCTAAACGTCTTTCCACCTTTCAGTTGGGTTGTCTATTGGTTTCAAGCAACCCTCAGCGACGGCAAAACGTATACCAGTGAACAGTATCGTTTTCAATACATTGATAACCGTTTTCCCTGGCGTGAGGTATCGCAGGCAAATGTCACCGTTCACTGGTATGGCGGTGATGATGCCTTCGGCGTTTCAGCATTGAATGCCGCCGCAACCGGGCTCCTGCGCATGAAAGATATTGTGCCTATTTCACTCACCGAACCCGTACATATTTATATCTATGCCGTGGAGCAAGACCTAAACGATACAATGCTGCTGGGCGGGCGTGAGTGGGCGGGCGGGCATGCGCACGCAGACCTCGGCGTTGTGTTGGTTGCCATTCCGCCCGGCGCAGGGCAGGTCAACGAAATGGAGCGGTTGATCCCCCACGAGCTTGCACATGTGATGTTATACCGCTGGCTGGGACCCAACTACGAAAAACAACCGGCATGGCTGATCGAGGGAAGTGCATCCATGATGGAAACCTACACCAATCCAGATTATGCCCGCGTGCTCGAGATCGCCAGTGCCAATAACACGTTGATTCCCTTCGAGGATTTATGCGCCTCCTTCCCTGCCGATTCCGGGTCGGCGTACCTGGCCTATGCCCAGTCCCAGTCTTTTGTCACCTACATCCGCGATTCATTTGGCATCTCCGGGCTGTCGCGCCTCACCAGTGCCTACAGCGACGGCTTCGAATGCGACCTCGGCGCGACAAAGGCACTCGGCTCATCGCTCACCCAGTTGGATGCACGCTGGCGTGAAACCGTGCTCGGGCAAAACAGCACCGGCACGGCATTCTACAATCTGCTGCCGTTTCTTTTATTGTTGGTCATTGTGCTGCTTGTGCCAATATGGAGCATCATCGATGTAATGCGCAGGAGTAGAAAACGTGCTGCCTGATCCCAAAGAGATGGTGCGTGCTCATATTTGGGTAAAGGGATTCGTGCAGGGCGTTGGCTTTCGCGCACATGTGGAATACGCCGCCCGCCAGATCGGCGGCATTACCGGCTGGGTCCGCAATGTGGGGTATGACACAGTAGAAGCTGTTGCTGAAGGGGAACGCGGACAGGTTGAACGCTTGATTGAAGCGATGAAGCAGGGTCCGCGCATGTCGCGGGTATATGAATCAAAGGTTGAATATGAAAGTATTACGGGGGATTTTATTGACTTTGGAGTAAAACGAAGCTCTTAGTTAGACTTTCTGAAAACCAATTCACCACAGATCAGTACAGATGAACTCAGTAAAAAAAACGTTCTCATCTTTTTTGTCTGAGTTCATCTGTGGTTTAAAAGATTTTTACCTGCCTTCTTAAAACCCCAAGCCGCGTTCCTTCAAGGAAATCCACTTCCCCGAACCGATCACCAAATGGTCGAGCACATCAATATCAAGTAGTTTCCCCGCCTGCACCATGGCGCGGGTGACCGCAACATCGTCGGGGCTGGGGGTTGGGTCACCACTGGGGTGGTTATGGGCGACGATCACCGCCGAAGCATTGGTGCGGATCGCATCCTTGAACAACTCGCCCACCCGCACCTGTGAAGAGTTGACAGAGCCCTTATACACTTCCAGTATCTCCAAAACACGATTCCTTCTATCCAGAAGAATCACCCGCAAATGCTCCTGCTCCAAAGCAGACATGTCATACTGTACAAGTGCCGCCGCATCCGCCGGGCTATTGATGGAAGGACGCTCCTCGGGCGCTTCCAACGTAAGCCGCCTGCCCAACTCAATGGCGGCCTGTATCTGCGAAGCCTTGGCTTCACCCATACCATGCTGGTTCATCAATTCCTTGAACGGGGCCCGGTGCAATCCGCGCAGCCCGCCAAATTTTTTCAACAAACGCTGCCCCACCTCCACGGCATTTTCGCCCTGCACACCCACCCTCAATAAAATGGCAAGCAGCTCGGCGTTTGTCAGCGCCTGCGGGCCCAGCGATGCCAGCCGTTCACGCGGGCGGTCTGATTCATGCAGGTCTGAAATGCGATATGTGGGTTTGGAGTTTGGATCAGTCATAGATGCCTCCCTTAGGGGTTTCAGCCCATTGTACAACACAATAAAACAGGAGGCTATTATCAGCCTCCTGTTCGATCACGGGGTTGGGGTTGGTGTTGGGATTGGTTCCTCCACCGTTTGAATGGCGTCCACTTGGGCGCTTCCGCCTGTACCGCCGGATGGAGAAATGATCACAACATAGTTATACACACCAGGCTGCGGGTTGCTAGGCGCCGTATCCACATCAATAAGGATACCCGTTTGCGGCGCGGGTCCGCTGCTGCCATCTGGGTCATATAGTTCGGTCAATGGAACTGCCTGATCGTCGTTCTCGGAGCCCGCTACATCGCCTACATTTGAGTTCGTATCAGCTTTGCCATCACCCCAATTGAAAACCTCATAATAACTGCTGCCTGTTGCGGAATTCGATATGCCTATAATGATCCAATCCAGGTTAACTGTTCCACCATTATTGAATTCATAAAAGACGAGATCGTAATTTTTATCAGGCGTACTGCTAACGGTCACTGCCAGGTTTACAACTACATAGGTACCATCCAAGATGCTGCCCACCAAACTATAGTCCGTTGTGGATGTGTTATCTGGTAATGTCCCTACGCCCAAGTCGGGGTCTTTCGGAGCAGGCGTACCAGCAGGAGGGGTGGACGCTACAGGATATTTACAAGGCAACGCCTGCCCATAGTTGGAGGCGGTGTTATCCTGGCAGGTAGTTGGCGGATACTGGCAAGGCAGGGGCTGTCCAAAATTCGATGCAGCAGGGTCCTGGCAGGTAGTTGGTGGATACTGGCAAGGCAGGGGTTGTCCGAAATTCGATGCAGCAGGGTCCTGGCAGGTAGTTGGCGGATACTGGCAAGGCAGGGGCTGTCCGAAATTCGATGCAGCAGGGTCTTGGCAGGTAGTTGGTGGATACTGGCAAGGCAGGGGCTGTCCGAAGTTCGAGGCAGCAGGGTCCTGACAAGTAGTTGGTGGAGGAGACGAATATTTACAAGGCAGCGATTGCCCATAATTAAGGGCATTAACATCCTCGCACAATTTACCCGATGGTGTTTTGGTGGGTGATCCTGTTGGTGCGGGTGGTGTGGTTGGAGTGGCAGATTGTGTAGCCGATGGGGTTCCTGTCGGTGTGATCTGAGTTTCGGTTGTTGGAACAGGCGTCGATGAGGGCGAAGCGGTTGGTTCGAAGGTTACAAATTCCGGGAATGAAATCACCGCGCCCGGGGTCAGGTAATTATCCGCCCAAGCCATGGGGGTGAGGAGCTGAGGCATGAGTGGTTGAAGCAATGCAAACGGACGGGGACTATCCGGGTTCGGCTCCAAATTAGACTTCATGTCGGCATTCACACTCCAAAATGGCATCAAACGGATAGCCAGTTCACCGACGATGAGGATCAGAATAATGCCAATGGGAATGATAAAAAATAGCAGCGTCCAGTCGTTGCGTTCGCGCTTTTCGGTGGTGTTCATCCCTGCTTTTCCTTTCCGGTTTCCAATGGAATGGA
>JBAIYF010000041.1:0-4697 GCA_037916115.1 Anaerolineales bacterium | reverse complement strand
GACGAGATCGTTTCGTATTCAGGACCTTCACCCTTTCCTTTATACGGACCATCTGGCACTTCGGTAAGACGTCCGCACGAAAGCGGACAGCGATAACAAGGCGTGTGACGAATCAGATAATTATCTTTGAGCGCGTCGCCGTCAATGTTATTGACATGCTCAAACGTGCCTTGCAAGAAATTACGGGTCGGCAAAATGCCAAGCGTATTGGTCACCTGCGGCACATACGACGTGCCGTAAATGCGCATGTTCGAACCTTTCTTCACGTCCGCGCCCACGTTCTTGGAGGTTTCCACACTGATGGCGCGCATTCCCTCGGGGTCATGCAGAGGCGGGTTCTTATTCCCCATTGCCACCACGGCTTTGAGATTTTTACTTCCCATCACCGCACCAACACCCGAACGAGCCGCGGCACGATGCTTATCGTTCATGATGGCTGCCATCAAAGCGAGATTCTCACCTGCAGGTCCGATACAGGCGACTCGCGCCTCTTGGGATGTTTCTGCCTTGAGGATGTCGGTGGTCTCGTGCGTATCCTTGCCCCACACATGCGCCGCAGATCGGACCTCGACCTGGTCTTCGTTCACCAAAACGTAGACTGGCTCTGAGGCTTTGCCTTCAAAGATGAACATATCGAAGCCGGTGCGCTTCATCCATGTGGGGAATTCGCCGCCCGAGTTGGAGTGCGCCAGCGCACCCGTCAGCGGGGATTTGGTAACCACCATGTAGCGGTTGCCGGTCGGCGCGGGCGTCGCCGTCAGTGGACCGGTGGCGAAGATGAGCATGTTCTCTGGGGAAAGCGGCTCTGCCATGGGATCCATTTCTTTATACATGTAATGGATCGCCCAGCCGCGTCCGCCGAGATAATCGCGGGCGATCTTGGGGTCTACATCTTCGAACGTAGCCTTGCGGGTGGTGAGGTTGACGCGCAAAATTCTGAGATGCCAGCCGTACATGAGAACTCCTTGAGGTGAAAGTTTGAAAGTTGCAGGTTACAGGTTGAAGGTCAAAGTTTAGCCGCCAGCAATGGCTGAGAAGGCGGTGACCATGTCGCCTTCTTTGAGCGGGGTGTCCATATCTACGGTAAGACCGTTCAGAACGATTACACTTTCATCATTAAGGGGAATATCGAAACGGGAGATGACATCGTACACGGTGACGCCTTCGGGCACATCCAACTCGATCACGCCGTGTTTGTGTCCGGGCGGAAGAGCGTCCCGATAGTTGGCGATCATTTTGACGCGGATAAGCATGGGTGAGATTCTAGCATATTCGGTTGCGGGTTGAAGGGTACATGTTAAAAGTTCAAGGGCTTTGTGGTTAAATTAAAGGCATGAGAACACAAGTCCCCAATCATGGTCCGTGTTTTGTGTGCGGAAGCGAGAATCCGCAATCGATCGGTATTACGATGTTCCTTGAAGAGGATGGACGATTAACCTCTGAATTTACGTTGACCGAAGCCCATCAGGGTCCGCCTGGGCATGCGCATGGCGGCGCTTCGGCAGCGATCCTGGATGAATTGATGGGTCTGGTCGTTTGGGCGGCGGGGCACAAGGTGCTGGCGGCGAACATTAACATCAACTATCGCAAGATGCTGCCGCTTCACCAGCCCCTGTTCGCGGAAGCTCGCGTCAGCGAGGTGGGAGGCAGAAAGATCATCAGTGTAGGCGAAATTCGACTGCCCGATTCAACCGTCGCCGTGGAAGGAAGCGGGGTGTATGTCGTCGCCAAAAAATTCTTCGAGGAGCGTCCCGTCACAGGCGGGTCATCTTGAATATGAATGTTGGAATTTGCTTTCGTTGAGATCGAAAGGATTTGGTATTAAACCAAATGTCCTATTTACCCCAAAATCCGTCCTGAATATACTGCCAGCGTTCAACAGGAGACAGTATGTTTAACCTATTCAAGAAAAAAGAACCCCAAAAACAAGAAAGCCCATTTCCTGCGCTTCGATATCATTTGGTGGGAAATGCCCAGATCAATGAATGGCCTCAAGGAGATGCGGATGGTCTTCCCTGGGCTCTGTTCGTGGAAGCGCGCAGGAAGTTAATGGCAAAAGACAACGCCGGGGCGGAGAAGGTATATCGACAGATCGTGGAGACACCGGGCTTGGAGTCGCGTCATTACCTGCAAGCCTGGCTGTTCATGCGTTATCTGCTCAAGATCCAGCCGCCGGTTGAGATCGCCAAAAAAGTATATGGAGTCACCGTGGAAGTATGCACTCCCACCGGGGTGATGCTTGTGGCAGGTTACGAAGATCATCATGCGCGCAGTTTGCATTCTTCGGGCGGCGGCGTGTTTTGGGAAAAGCCGGACAATTCGCTGAACGATAAGATCGATGCGCTTATACAAGCCGGGCAGAGCGCTGTGAACGCCATTCCGCTCGTGCTGGTGGATATGATGCCCAATCCGCCCAAACAAATGGACTTTATCTTGATCTGTATCGCCACGCCGAATGGGTTGTATCATGGGCTGGGCAATGGCGATTTCATGTCGAAAGATGCGTACGCGGGTCCCATTGTCAGCGCATCGACCGATCTACTGCAAAGTTTACAGAGCCTCAAAAAGTGAACTTCCAAAGAAAAACTCACCGTCATTCTGGTGAGTTTTTCTTTTCGCAGACCGTGATATTATCTGCAACGGAGAATTCGGAATGCGACCAGTTTATAACCTGCTTCTTGCTGTTTTGCTCACTTCCTGCATTGCGGCCCCAACCGTTGACCCCACCCCAACTGCACAACCGCCTTACCGTATTACCCCGGATGAAAACCCGTTCGAGCCCCAATTGGAAGATGTGAGCCGGCAAGTTGCCACTGTGAACATCACCAGTGTGGTCTTTTCAGAGCAGTACGAATACAGCCCGCCGCGTGCGGCCATTCGGTTCATTGGCTACATACCAAGTGTGTGCAATGAATTACGTATCGACATCAGCGAACCGGACGAGGAGTTTAACGTATTCATCGAAGTGTACAGTCTTATTAACCCCGATGTCCAATGTGACAACGTATTTCAGCAGTTTGAGGCAAGCGTCTTGATGGGAACGTATTCTCCGGGCAGGTATTACGTCTGGGTGAATGGTGCGCTGGCGGGAGATTTTGTTTCTTATTAGGGAACTTTTTCTTCAAGTGTCTCGTCTATATGGAAACTTTAGGAGACACTATGAAACGAACACTCACCCTTTTACTGCTTTTCACTCTCACCCTTTCCGCCTGCGCCCCCGCAGCGGACCAAACCGGCAGTTCACCGACCGAACCTGTGACTGACCCCAACGCCCCCGTCGATAGCGGACTTGACCCGGCAGGCTCGACCATGCCCTCGAACGAAAATTTCGCCCCCATGCCGTCCGATGAAGGCATGACTCGCGGCGAAGCCTATCTCGACGATGTTGAATTGCTCACGCTCGAAAGTTACCCGCCGCAGTTCACGCTCAACATCAAGGGCAACCTGCCGACACCATGCTACCAATTACGCATCGCCGTCAGTGAACCGGATGCCGAGAACAAGGTCAACGTGGAGATCTACTCGATCGCCGACCCTGATCAGACCTGTACACAGGTGCTCGCCCCGTTCGAAGTTAATTATTCACTGGGAACTTTCCCCACCGGAACCTACAGCCTGTGGGTCAACGGTGAAAAAGTAGCAGACTTTCAATCGTAATTGCATCTAAGTCCAAAACAAGAAAGAGGAAAGAAGAGATCAGTTCTTCTTTCCTCTTTCTTGTTATTAACTTTCCCGGCTCACATCCCCAAATTTCGCATTGACCAGAGCCGCCAGATCCTTCACCCCCAGTTGAATATCCAGCCCGCGCTGACCGCCGGAAATATAAATTTCCTCAAACGTCTGGGCTGTTGCATCGATCACCACCTGAAAACCCTTATTGATGAGCGCCAGCGGCGAGATGCCGCCCGCCTGCAAACCGGTCAACTGCTCGGCTTCACGTTCGGTGGGCAGATACATCTTCTTTTCACCCAAAAACGCCGCCAGCGCTTTCAAATCCACAACCCGCGGACCAGGAATGACTGCCAGCACCGGCTTGCCTTTTTCCCGCCGGGTGACAATAGTCTTGAAGACCTGTTCCGACGGCACATTCATGAATTGAGCCACATCCAACGCACCCAACTTTTCGGCAGGCAGTTCGTGTGCCTGATACTTTACCTTACGAGAATCCAAAAATCTTGTGACATTATTCGTGACTGACATTTCAACGATTTCCTGTAGAATATTATAAACAAAAAGGAGGCTGACATGTCCGATCAAGAACAGGAACGTCTCAGAAAACTGCGCGAACGGCAGATCGCAGACCGCGACCCGTTGGTAAAACAAAACAAGGTGCAGCGCGGCATCTCCACCAAAGCCAAACGCATGCGCAAACCCTTCAAACTGGGCGGCGCATGGAAGGATATTCCACACGTCATCCGCACACCGATCTACGCGCTGCTGGCGGGCATTCTCCTCACCATCATCCTGCCCATGATATGGGCTTCTCCCTATGCTTTTTGGGCAGCCCTGCTTGCCACCATACTACTGATTATTTTTGCGATTCTTGTGGGAAGCAATCTGGACCTGCGCGACGATATAAGAAACCACCTAAGATGACGAAAAGCCTCACACCTCGACACAAACCTGCGTGCCCCCATTTGACCGAATCCACATCCAAAGATCGGAGACCCTATTCATGATCAACACGGATACCCTTT
>JBAIYF010000040.1:0-5133 GCA_037916115.1 Anaerolineales bacterium | reverse complement strand
AAAGCAAAATAGCAGCAACCAAAAATGAGGTCCAAAGAACGATGCGATTACGCGGTCTTTGCGCCTCAGGATTAGCGTAAAGAAAGTCCTTAAAAATTGATGCGCTCCTTTTCAATTACCAAAGGTCGGTGCATAATCTGAGTGTGTATCGCCCCAATATATTCGCCAACGATCCCCAAAAACATCAACTGAACCGAGCCCAGAAAAAACAGCCCTATCACCAAAGGTGCAGAGCCGAGCGAAAACTGATACCAAAATATCAATTTATAGATCAGGTAAACAAGACCAATAGCAAAACTTACAAAGGAGGCAAGAAAACCAAACATGGCTGCCAGCCGTAAAGGGATTTTTGTGTAATTTGTCAGACCAAGCATGGCGAGGTCGTACAATGTATAAAAATTATTCTTACTAATTCCACGACTGCGTTTTTGTTGAACAAAAATAATCTTTGCAATATCAAACCCAAGGTCTGCGATAAGACCACGGAAATAAGGATATGGATCATCGATCTTGCGGATAATTTCAATGACTTTACGGTCATACAGCCCAAAGCCAGTAAAATTTTCTATCAGTTGAACATCAGATAACGAGCGCAAAAAACGATAATACAGTGTGCGAAGAAAATGAAAGAGCGGCGAATCTTTGGATTTTTCTTTAACTCCGATAACAACCGGGTATCCCTCTTCCCATTTTTGAACAAAGTCGGGAATGCGCTCAGGAGGGTCTTGAAGATCAGAAGCCATTGCCACGACTGCATCACCTGATGCTTGAAAAAGCGCGTGGACCGGCGAACGCACATGTCCAAAATTACGCGTGTTAACAATCACTTTTACGTGCCTGTCTTGTGCAGCCAGTGTTCGGAGTTTTTTGGGCGTCCCATCCGTAGAAGCATTATCAATAAAGATATGCTCGTAAGGATACCCCAATTCGAGCATTATTTTTTTGATGCGTTGGTAGAGTTCCTCTACATTTCCTTCTTCATTGAAACAAGGTGTAACGATACTGATGAGTTTTTCTTTCATTGAAAGCACCCTTTTATAACCCGCGTTTCGAAAGTTGTTTCTTCAAACCTTCATCACGGTTATACAAACTATCCACCGAGTCAACCATCAGGGGAGCATCTGCTTTAATCTTTTTTGCAAGAACTTGATCGTTCAAAAGTTCACGACAGGAAAGCTGCCCCTTCTGAAGCGGGATCGCAAGATAATAATCATTGGGGGTTAAGACATGCCCGGCAGGAAGATCATGTTTTGCATATACACCTCGTACCAAGGATGTAAGATAGTCGATCTCTTTCTGAGAGGAAGGTGCCTTTTCTGTACCAGGAGCACCGCACATTTCACGAGCTTTGTGAAATGCCTGAAACCATTCTGCGATTTGTTCAGGTGTGGAACAATAAGGTGAGAATGGTTTATCGTCGGTCTTTATGTCGATATGGCGTTCAAAGGTTCGTGCGCCTTTAGCGTATGCAATAAGTATGGAAGATCGCCAATCATGATATTCATGGGTTGAAAGCCCAATAATATGACCAGGATAACGATGCTTCAGAAAGTCGATCTGGTTCAACTGCAGCTCTGCATCTTCAGCGGGATAAATAGAGACGCAGTGATTGATAGCAAGAGGAATATTGCGATTATCGAAAAGGTCACCATATCATCGATATCTTTGAGGGAGGAGCCACCTGTTGAGACAAGTACAGGCTTGCGGGTTTTCGCAATCTTTTCCAGCAGAGGCCAATCGGTAATATCGGAGCTGGCAATTTTAATGATTTCAACACCAAGTTCCATGCACAAGTCAACTGATTTTTCATCAAACGGTGTAACAAGCCTCACGCAACCTGCCCGGCGCACAGCCTCGACCATTTGCGCCAATTCATCGCGTGTAAGCCGGGTGTCGAGCGTCTTTTTGATGTAACGGATATCTTCGCGATGCAGAAATTTTTTGTGAATGAAATTATCCACATCTCGAAATTGGAGCTTGATGGCAGCCCGTACATTGTTATAGCGCACAACAGAGCTGAATTCTTTGATGATACGGAGTCCGCGTTGCAGGTCTCCCCAGTGATTATTCGCAAGTTCCAAAACAAAAAGGTCTTCAAAAATATCACGATTGATCATGTGTACCTCTGATTATTGAAAATATACAAAAAACTTATTCTTCCCACAAAGGAATGAGCATATTAGAAGCCAACTCCTCGCGATCTAAAAATGGGAACATATCTTCAAGAGGGGCGGAAACGATACGCCCATCGGGAAGCGGACGTGAACTTTGCCGAGGTTCAAAGCCTTGTGCAGGATCAAGCATCACTTCACAAAGCACAGGTCCTGTTGTGTTCAATACATCGCGCAATCCTGATTCGAAATCTGCATTATCCAAGCGTTTTGTTTGAAAGCCATATACCTGTGCAAGTTTGATGAAATCCGGAAAGGTTACATCAGACTCCGGACTTTCACCAATAACATCACCGAAAAATCCCTTTTGAGACGTGCGGATGGAAAGATAACCGTTATTGTTCAATACAAAAATCTTTATTGGCAATTTGTAATGAATCACGGTTTGCAGTTCCTGCATATTTAATTGCAAACTTCCATCCCCGGCAAGGCAGATCACTTGTCTCCCATCACCTGCCACAGCGGCTCCAATGGCTGCCGGCAAATCATAGCCCATTGAAGCGGAACCGGAATTTGAGAAAAGACGCTGCCCCATCTTTATCTTGCCAGTCTGAAAAGGCACAATACAGGCTGTCGCATTACCAGTTACAACAATATCATCTGCACTCAGATGATCAAACAATGTGCCCATAAAATGATAAGGGTTGATACGTCCATTGAATTCTCGATGTTTTGGAAGTACAGCCGGATACTTTTGATTACGTTCCTTGCACCATGTCAGCCATTCAGCATGGCGCTTCGAATCCCAATCTGTGAGTTGGTTCTGCATTTCTTTGAAGAAATCCTTCAAATCAGCATGGATGGGCATATCTGGCTGAATTGTAGGGCGGTTTAATTCTGCCGCATCTACATCCACCCAGATCTTGTAGGCAGCCCGTGCAAAGGATTTCCATGCATACCCTGTTTGGCGGATATTGAGTCGGCTGCCGAGGATGAGAAGTACATCGGAATTTTGGACTGTGAAGTTTCCGCCGCGTGTGCCGATCGTGCCGGGTCTTCCGCAAAAGACGGGGTCATCGGAGGCGATGGTGTCATGGGTCCAACCGGTGGTGACAGGAATTCCCAGTTTATGGACAACATCGAGAAATTGTTCAGCCTGCCCAGAGATACGGACTCCACTTCCTGCAAGGATGACGGGACGTTTGGCATTCTTTAGGCGGGTCAAGGTTTGAGCGACGGAATCCTTCAAATGGGCAGGGGCAGGTTCCGGCTCCAGAAATGAGGCGAAGCCTGCTAGTTGGTTTTCATCCACCAAACTTGATTGCACATCAATGGGAATATCCAGCCAGCAGGGTCCGGGTCGTCCGGTTTGGGCAAGGTGCCATGCTTTTTCAAGATGATAGCGAATGGTCTGCGGGTCTGTGACCGTGACCGCGTATTTGGTAATAACTTTGACCATTGAAACAATATCCACCTCCTGGTCACCAAGTTGACGAAGGTTTGGCAGGTCATAGGTGCGAATATATGTTTCGCGCTTCACCTGCCCGGACAGAATCAGCATTGGTATGGAGTCTGTGAAAGCTCCGTAGACTCCATTGAGTGCGTTGATGCCGCCAGGTCCCGTGGTGACATTTAGTACGGATGGTTTACCAGTGATGCGGGCGTAGCCCTCTGCCGCCATGGCACTGGCTTGTTCATGATGGTTAAAAATAGGCTTGATCGCAGAATGTTTACCCAATGCATAATTGAGGAACATGGCGCCGCCGCCCGTAAGCATGAAAACATGGCGGACACCAAATTCAACAAGCCGTTTTGCGATGTATTCAGAAACACGCATTACTTCCACTCCTTTGGAAGGGCATACAAAACCAGTTCAAAATCGTTCATTGCATGAGAACGCACGTGAAAGTTGTATTTACCCGGAGCGATACTTTCTACAAGCATGGGCAATTGCCAAAGATGTTCAGGGCGATGATAAAGCGAAGCGGCTATTCCAGGTGTATGTTCGGATATTAACTGACGCGCACCCAGTAAGGCATCATATTCTGCCCCTTCAATATCCATCTTTATAAGGTTTGGCGCAAATGTTGGAATAGCATCATCTAATGCGACACACTGAATGACGGTGGTACCTTTGCTTGAAATATTACTAGCCATACCCTGTCCTGTTTCAAATGACAGTTGCCTCGTGGAAGAATACACTCCACAGGGGAACAAATCAGCTTCATTAAGAGCCTTTTTGTTTTGAGAAACAAAATGTGACAGTTTCGAGTAATTCATTAAGTCTGGCTCAAATGCTGCCACACTTTGAATTGCAATATTGTTGTTAATAAAATCTTTCAATGTATCGCCATCAAATGCGCCGCAATCAACAAATCGTAGCGGCGTCTTCCATGCCGGAAGGTCTGCCGGATGATAAGGATTGACAAGGTCAGGTTCGGGCAGTTTTGAAACATCGCCCGTCAGTCGAAACTCCATTATGGAATAAAAAAGCGATTTGCTTTTTGAGTCCGCCAACAGATCGATCATCTCATGAAGAACTGGAATTAAAGAAAAATAATAATCACGATTAACAAGCCAATAACGAACCCCAAGTTCTGCCGCAAAAAAATCATACAGATCAATGGATGAGTAAATTCTAGAAAAACCCGCTTTTTTCAGACGGGAAATAATTTTTTGAACATCCGCCTGATAATTGTGCAAACCAAGAACAACAACAGCTTTCCCTGCGTCTTTTACGAGTGCCGCTTGTTCAGGCAGGTAAATAGGCATTCCATTTAGAAATGGTCTTTCTCTCTCCATGTGATCGATAAAACCAGCCACAGGTAATCCGTTATCTACAAGTACACGGTGGACATCTTGCGCAAATGTCCCCGCCCCATAAATAAACACCGGTGAATAACCATCGAACAACCCCATGTTTGCATCCATTTGTTCTGATGCTCTCTCAACCAAATTTTCTAGAAATTTATCCATTACAGATCTCCAAGTAAATAAAATATTTCATTTACAAAACCCATAT
>JBAIYF010000039.1:0-7609 GCA_037916115.1 Anaerolineales bacterium | reverse complement strand
TACACAAATGGCGAAACTTTTTCACCTGCGGGTCGCCGGGCTTGTCTCACTAAAAACGCAAAGAACAGAGAACCAAACACCAGCGGTGCAAAGTGGGTCATCATGGATGAGCGCCAATACACGGTTTGGAACAGGTTGGGCGCTTGCAAATAACTCATAAATGCGAGAACGTTGCCGAGGAATACATCCACAAGCAGAGACCACTGTATGCCGATAAATTTTCGGGTTTCGTACAGCAGCCAACTTAAACCTGCAGCCCATAGCAGAGACATCAACACCATGGTGATCGGAATGCTGTTCGTTCCGAGTAGTTCGCTGAAGCCAACGAACAAAATATTGGAGTAACGGTTCGCCGAGCGGAACGCGCCGTCCGAATAACGGTCGAGCACTGCCTGAAACGGCGAGAAGGTGGTGACACGCACAGCTTCACAGTAATCGTCTGCAATGTAGCGGGAGAATGATCCCAGATAGGCATACACGCTCACGGCGGCAAAGACGGAAATGAGCGAGATCAACAGAGCTGCACGAAAGACCGTTTCAAACTTTTCATTACGCAATTGCATGTATGGATTCCATTATCGTAATTCGTAGATGATGTACCCGTCACCCTGGGCGAAGACGGGGTAGTTCTTCAGCGCTGCGGTGAGGAAAGGTTGGCGGGCGAGGTCTTCAAAGTCGGTGACGATGAAGAGGTCTTTCTTGCCCGCGATCTGTTCGAACTGTTTGTCGAACTCGGCTTGGGCGCCGCTGCGGGTCTGGCTGTAGAGCAGGTCGCCATAGGAGGGCCAGACGGTGATGTAGCGTGTGCCCCAATAGGAGACGCGCATGCCGTAATCTTCCGTCAGCCCGGCAAGGGAGAGGTCGCCGGTGACGGCTTTGATCTCTGCCCACATATCGGCTTCGGGGCGATAGTCTACGGCGGTGAGTTGGTTGCGGGTGCTCCAAAGTGAAGCGATGACTCCGAAGAGAAGAAAGAAGACAGAGGAAAGACGCAGGAACTTCGTTGGGGTGAATTCGGCAAGTTTTGAAAACAAAAATCCCAGCACAGGCGCAAGCGACAATGCCGCAATAGGAATCAACGGTAGGGAGTAGTAGTCGTGGGTGTGAATGTGAAAGTTAAAGTAAAAGCCAAAGAGGGCGTACCCGCCCCAAAGTCCGAGCATGAAGCGGATCTTTTCCTTGTCTAAAAAGAACAAGCCAAGCAAGGCGAGCATCAAGGTCACGCCGCCGGTGACGTTGTTGAGCATGTTGATCCAGCCGAGGTAAAAGGATGGGCTGACGAACAACGATGGGATGAAGCGCCCGCCGAACTGGTCATCGAGAATGCCGGTATACCTGCCGTAGAGAAAGTATGCCGCGCCGGGAAGGATGCCAAGCAGCGCCATGATATAGACTTGCGGATTCTTGAGCGCCTCTTTTACGGACCCGCGGTTGAGTGCTGCTCCCAAGCCTGCGGCGGCAACGAAGATGGCGGCAGGAAATTTGATGAAGATGGCGAGCCCGCCGAATATACCGGTGAGAATGGCGAACTTCCAAGTGGAATGTTGAGACCATTCATACGCTGCCCAATAGAACATGATGATGAACATCGTCATAAGCGGGTCGGGTTGGAAGCTGCGGCTGGCAACCACGGCATACGGCAAAAAGAGATAGACGGCTGTGGCGGCGATGGCGCCGTCTTCTGATGTGAGGCGGCGGGCGAGCATGTATAGGAAGATTCCGCCGATGAGCCAGAACAACGAGGAGTAGATGCGTGCCACCCAAAGTTGCTCACCGGTGAAGCGATAGGTGAAGGCGACGAGACGTTCGAGCAATTCCGGTTCGAGGGTGGTGAGGACTTTTGCCTGTTGAACGGCGAAGGCGCGTTGTTCGGGGTTGGCGTTGGGGAGTGTCTGGAAGTACATGCCGCGCGCTTTGATGGCAGACCGCAATTGGCGTGTGGAGTGAAAGTCGAGCGGCAGGTCGGTCAGGTCTACAAGGCGGATGGTGATTCCGAGGATGAAAATGACGAGTAATGCGACGATCCGCGCGGTTTTTGTGGGGAAAAAAGATGCTTGTTCTTGCATAAGGAAAAGTAATTGTAACGCAGGTTTATGAGGCTGTTTTTATGTATGCGACGGTTATAATTTTATTTATCAAACCGCCATGCAACCCCTAAAATCCTTCATCGAAAAATCCTGGGAAACACTACTTGCCCTCATCGGCGCATTGGGCGTGCTGCTGCCCGTCAGCCCGTTGAACATGCCGCTCACTTTCCGCGACCCGGGAGTGTTCCTTTACATCGGCTGGCGCATTCTGAACGGTGACCTGCCCTACCGCGACATTTGGGATCACAAGCCGCCGGTCATTTTTTACGTCAACGCGCTGGGGCTGGCGTTGGGTGGCGGCTCACGCTGGGGCGTGTGGATTCTGGAACTCGTCTCGCTTTTTCTTGCGGCATGGCTGGGATATCAACTGATCAAAAAATATTTCGGTATCTTCCCCGCTGTGTTTAGTCTGCTGCTCTGGCTGTTGTCATTGGTGGGTGTTTTGCAAGGCGGCGACTTCACCACCGAATTCACCCTGCCCATGCAATTTGCGGCATTGTGGCTGTTGGTTGTCCCAACCCAAATAAAAGACGGCACACGTTTTTTCATCATCGGCGCATTGGGGGCGCTCGCCTTCTTCACCAAACAGACCACCATCGGCATGTGGGCGGCGATCGTTATTTACCTCACTGCCAGCCATCTTTCCGTGCGCGCGTTTAAACAATGGGCGCGTGAAATTCTCATCATCGGCACTGGCGCGTTGACCGTGACTTTGTTCATCGTTGGCTTCTTTGCCGTGCAGGGCGCCTTTCCTCAATTTTGGAGTGCAGCGTTCGAATACAACTTCGTCTATGCAGGAAGAGGCGGCACAGATTTTGCCCAACGATTCGACACCCTCCTGCGCGGACTGCGCCCGCTGACCTTCACGGGTCTGACTCAGTTTGGTCTGCTCGGTTTTGCCCTGACTTTGACCCTCACTCTGACAAAACGATTCCTGCCCAAAGAAAGCGTCCCTGTTTTGGCGGTTGTCCTGATTGACCTGCCCATTGAGCTATACCTCGTCTCCCTCACCGAGAAGACCTTCCTGCACTATTACATGACGTTACTGCCCGCACTTGCCGTGTTGACGGCGGTCACTGCCTGGAGCGTGATTCAAGTCCTTTCGCGCTGGCAGTTCCCGGCTTGGGTGCGAGCCGCAGCGGCGCTGATCGTACTCGGCGGCTTTGCATGGAGCTATTTCGATAACTACCTCGACCAGACCTACATCTACCGCAAGAACCGGGATGATGCCGCCATTCAATATCTTTTGCAGAACAGCAGCCCGGATGATAAGGTCTTGATATGGGGTGCGGAGGCAGCGGTGAATTTTTTTGCACAGCGTGAAAGCCCCACACGCTTTGTCTATCAATATCCCCTGCAAAATGATAACTACACCACCGAAGCGATGGTGCTTGAATTCCTGAATGATGTGACCGAGAATCGTCCACGCTTTGTGATCGATACTGGCACAGAACCGCTTTTCAGTTTCGCCGTTACCTCAAATGAGATCAATGAGAAGTCTGCGCTGTTACAGTTGCAATATTGCGCCGTTCAAGAGATCGATGAGTGGACGGTCTATGAGTTCTGCGCCCCTTAGCCCAATCCGCTGAAAAAGGCGTGCCGATAGAGCGGTTGAGTCGCAACTTGATTTGTGCTATCCTAAATCAAGCCTGCTTGATGGGAGCCAGCCATGTCTTACCGGTACAAAATTCCAATCCTGTTGCTCATCTCCCTTGCCGCATTTTGGACCGTGGCTGTATTTTTGCCGCGCTTGGCGATCATTTCGGGGTGTCTCATTTTGGGCGCAGCGGTGCTGGCTTATTTCTACTTTCCGTGGAAGCCCGAACCCAACGTCATCTCCAAACGAGTGTATAAAAAACCTGTCCCGCCGCCTTCGGTGGAAGATGCACGCGGACAATTTGAACGGCTCACGGATAAGCAATTCGCTCCCCAACCCGCCGCGCTCAATTTCATGGTGACGGAGAATCCGCGCGCGCTCGACTCTTACTTTCCCATCGTGAAAATGTTATCCGCGCCGGAGGTTGATGCCTTCTATCAACTCATCTGGCAGATCGCCGAACACCCCAACTTCGACATTCAACTAATCGGTAAAGACAAGACCGACCTAACCGACCAACTTCCCACCGCGGCATTGTATTTGGTTGCCGGACATATCGCTGAAATCTTTTTCTTTCGGCAGAATATCCTTGCGCGCTTTCTCTCCAGCCCGCGCCATTTTCAACTCTACACTACGCTCGAAGCCTTTCAACAGGATGGCGGCATCTCCGGCGGGTGTTACAACCCAAATCGACAATGCGTTCAGCTCGTCATCTCGCGATTGTACGAAGGTTTCAATGGCGCCACCCCCGGCGTGTGTCCTTTCCTGCATGAGTTTGGGCACATGCTCGATCACTTCGACGCAGGCTCCGGGTCCATGGGGCGAGCCGAAGGGGTGTATCCGGGATTAAGAACGACCGATGGCGATATCTTCAATCCCAAAGCGCGGCACTTGTTCATCAAAGGCAAACGCCTCGAACTGGACCGGTACCTGGCTCGCTTCGAGGGAGAGTCGACTCAGCCGATGCCGATCGGGCATCCCTACGTGTTCCAGAATGACGGCGAGTTTGCGGCGGGGTATCTTGAAATGTACTTCCGCAATCCAAACTACTTCGCCGAACTCAACCCCGACTTGTTTAATGCGTATCAGGAACTCTTTGGCTATGACACGCGCAAAGCCTGGGCGCAGGACTTCCCTGATTATGTCGCGTCAAATCAGAAATTCTATGCAAGCGGAAAGAAGCCGTCAAAAGCTGGGTTGACTATTCCTACGGAGTAGCCATGAACGAACAGGAATATTTCATTTTTGCAGAACTAAAACGAGATTATTTTGAAGAAATATTGGATGTGCTGATGAGGCATTTCCAGCATGTCCAATTTGGCAGGCAGGGAGATGACTGGATCTGGATACACATGGACGATGACAAGATCGAGATCGACACGTTTTATTCAGAACAATTGGAAGTTAAAGGGAGGCAAATCCATGCCAAGACTGTTAAGCACATTTTACAAATTCTCGAAAAAGGATGGATATTAAAGCGCTTTGATCCCCCAAAAGCCGACTTAACTCGATAAGTCCTTCTTGCGTTTTTGAAGCACAGCTTCACGCACTTTCTCCAAGCCCAACAAATTCAATACCGCAGAGACAAAAATATTCATGCGCTTCAGGGCAACCGGCGGATAGATCGTCAATGCCCGAAACCATGCGCGTAATGCCTGGGCAGGCAGTCCACCGTCGAGTAGGTAACGCGCGTCCACGCGGAAGGCGGAGGCGTGGGCACGCCGGTCTATTTTCCAGAGCGTGGCGGCAAGGTCTTTATCCTGCGCAATGGTTTCCAGAATACGAAAGGCTTCGCGCCCAAACTCAGCGGCTTGGGCAACGTTCTTCGCCTCAGCATGGTAACGTGCCGCCGCCCAGGTTTGATCCACGTGCAGGAAGCGTCCTTGTTTGGCGACCTGGATCCACAGTAAATGGTCGAGTAGAAAGTGAAAGGTGAGATTCAGTCCGTTTGTCTTTCGCAAAACTGAACGGCGCATAAAGACCGCAGGCTGGCCGATGATCTGAAAGCACAGTAAATCTTCCAGGGTGAGTTGTTGGTAGGTCAGAGTGTTGAAGGTCACTCCATTCTCATCTACCGCAAGCATGTTTCCGTAAACCATAACAACATCCGGGTTTTCCTCAAAGACCTTTACCGCTGCGCTGACTGTACCCGGCAGGTAATAATCATCTGAGTTCAACCAGGCAACGATCTCGCCTGTGGCGCGCGCAAATCCCTTGTTGATGGCATCGGCTTGACCGTTGTCCTTTGTCGATTCCCAATATGCCAATTTATCCGCATACTTCTTGATGATTTCTACGCTCTCATCGGTGGAAGCACCATCCACTACAATGTATTCAATGCTTGGATGATCTTGATCCAGGACGGAGAGAATCGTCTGCTCAAGATACTTGGCTTGGTTATACGAGGGGGTGATAATGGAAACGAGAGTCATAATAAGTTCGTCACGCTGTAAGCGTGACTTACGGGGTCAGATCGTAAAGAATATACCCATCGCCTTCAACGGCAATTGGATAGGTATCGAGAATCTTTTTCAAACCGGGCTGCTTGTCCAACTGCCCGAATGCGGTGACGAGAAAATAATCCTTGCCTGCGGTCAGATCATCGAACTGAGCCGCGTTGTCTTTATCAGGGTTGCGGGTGGCGCTCAACTCCGTTGCGAGCGGCCATGTATCCACTCTGCGCCAGCCGTAAAACATCAACCGATAGCCGTAATCCTGAGTCAACGCAATGACCTTCGCATCCGAAGGGAAGGCTTCGCCAACCTCATTCCAAAACTCAGGCTCATGACGGAAACTTTCGGCAACGAGGACCGACCGCGCCGCATAGGCTTGATAGCCGATCACAGCCACAACCAATGCGACAAAACTCGCGGCTCTTACTCCGCCCATACCTGCCACACTTTCAGTGAGCGGATTCAACACCACAGCCAATCCCAGCGCAATAATGGGGATGAGCTGAATATGGTAATAACTGTGCGTGTACATTTGGAAGGGCAACGTCAAGCCGTAGAGGACGTATCCGATCCACAAACTGACCAGCAGCCAGCGCATGCGCGAGGGTGCGATCAATGCGCCTGCAATACCGAGGAAGAGAATGGTCAAGCCAAACAACGTGCCGAGGACCGCCAGCCATTTGGTGTAGAAATCAGTGCTGGTGACAAGTTTCATCAGCGCCACGGTCCATGCGAAGAAGTATTCGGTGGAGCGCCCGGCGCCGATCACCACATAGAAGAGCAAGGCAGGCACAATCATGATGGCAGCCATCACCCAAACCTGTTTGGACTTCCAAAAGTCCCTGCCGAGGGTGAAAAGCACAAGTGAAATCGCCGCCGCACCGACAAAGAATGCAATGACGATCTTTACGTAGGTGGCAAAGCCCAGGAATACCGCCGCAAGGATCGCCCACTTCCAAGTGGATTGGTCACCGAGTTTTTCGCCTGCGATAAGAGGGGAATGGTCTTCGCTCCAGCGATAAAGAAAGTAAATGCCGATGACAAATGCAGAAGTCATCAACGGGTCTGGCTGGAAGGAACGGCTGACTTCAACCGAGAAGGGCAGCACGAAGTAATACGCCATTGCAATCAGCGCCGCCCACGGATTTGCCACACGGCGCATCAGGTCGAAGAGGGCAACCCCAGCCGCGAGCCAGAAAAAGGTCTCCCACACGCGGGCGACGGCGATATTTTCACCGCCAGTCAGGAAGTAGGAATAGCCGACGATGGTTTCAATAACAGGTGGTTCATATTTGCCGACCGAGTTTGCAAATGAAGTTGCAAGTTGACGTTGTTCATCCGTAGCGGAGGGCAGGGCGTTGTAATAGATCTCACGCGCAACCAGTGAATTGCGTAGTTGGCGCGAGGTGTGAAAGTCGAGGGGCGGGTCGGTTATATCGAGGAGTCGCAGGAGTCCGCCCAGGGTGAGGAGA